>CAYQLI010000014.1:5033-12136 GCA_964418355.1 uncultured Pseudomonadales bacterium
CTCTACTTAGTCGGTGCCACAATTCAGTTGGTTTTATTCCGCCTATTTCTCACCGGGGTTTTTGTAGGCTAAGTCACTAAGCCACCGCCACCTCCAGCTGCTCAAGCCGCTTATCCTGACGATCCTGGGTGGAGTTAATCTCTTCCCTCATTACATCAAATTTCTTTCCAAGGTTGTCAACTTTCTCCTCAACGCTATCCAGCCCCTCTTCGACTTTATCCAATTTTCCTCCCAAATTATCCATAATTCTCTTTTCGCTTTCCCGAACCACATTCTTGACCAGAGTTTCTGTTGCCGGATAAACAACTTTTTCATGATAATCAGCCAGCAAATTAAGCATATCCTCCTTATCTTTCTTGGTCATATTATTAGTATATTCTCTTTATCAAGACCCCGCGGGTGCGGTTTCCAAAGCCGGTTCGACCTCTTTGCTTGCCTGGGTCAAGTTATAGATATGCTGTCTTACGCGCCTGATCGCTCTCCAGCCGTAGGTAAAGAGGAACTGCCAGTCACGCACCCGACCACTGGCCAAGAACTGAATCTGCCGCCACAGGAAGCGGGGAGAAAAAGCTACACCATACATTTTTCTGATCGCTTCATAGTATCGCTCATGAGGAATTGGCGTCTTCACAATCAATTTACTCATATCATGGTCGCTGTAATCGCTCGTTAGTAGGACTCCCTTGTCAATACATTCCTGGTGGTACGGCGTGAAGTCCAGTGGAGTACAAAGAGTGACTTGGAGAGTCCGGGCCAAGCCAGAATTCATCAGGTACTCGACGTATTTCACCGTCTGATTAAGCATTTTCTGGGTTTCCCAGTAGTAACCAACCATCACAGTCAGGTGAGGATGCATCCCGTATTCGGTCATCCACCTCAGACATTGCTCGATGTATTTCCCTTGGTACCCCTTATTCAGGCGCCGCAACGTCTCATCACTGCCGGACTCCAGACCGATGAGGACAAAACGGAAATTGGCCTTCGCCATTAGTTTGATCGTGTCTTCATCCAGATACTCAAAGCGGGTGTTGATACCGAAGTAACAGTCCCTTTTGTGCAACCCCCGGTCAATGATCCCCTGGGCGAACCGTCTGGCATCGGTGCCTCGGTACCAAACGCCGGAGTCATCAAAAATCTCCTTAACGTGGTATTTGTTGATGAGCATTTCGTACTCGTCCAAACTGTTCTCGACGTCCATTTTAGTGAAGGTCAGGTCAGGTCCGTTGTAGCGGCAGAAGGTGCACTTGCCAAACATACAGTCACGGATCACCGAAGTGGCATAAGTGCCGGGGGTGGCGAGGTAATTGCCGTTTTCATAAGCATAGTTTTTCCACTCGACCAGGTCACGGTCAATGATCGGGGATTTGTTCACCGGTTCCACTCGTCGGAAGTCACCGGTGTCCCGATACTCGTTTCCCCTGACTCGGAAGGTTAACCCCTCGATCATGCAGGTTTTTCTCCAGTTGGTCCGGTGATCTCTGATGAAGGGAAGGAGTTTCGCCAAGACAAAATCAACGTGGTTGCTCTTCAAAACAACATCGGTCATGGAAAGGTCCAGAGTTTCCTCCGGCTTTCTCATCGAGTGATAACCGGTCATGATGAAAATGGCCTTCGGCAATTTCTTCTTCAGGTCGTTAGTAACCTGCCAGTAGAACTTCATTACCGGGGTGGTACTCTCAAACACCACTACATCCGGGTTCCAACGGACGAGATCTGAGAACCACTTTTCGAAAGTCTTCAATTGAGCGTTGCCGTCATCCCAGCGAACCTTGAACTTTAATTGTTTTAGCCAGGTGGCCGCCTGGGCGTAGGTAACCGGGAGTAGGTAAGTCGGTGTCTTGAAGTACTGGACATTCCGATTCTGAGAGACCATCGCCTTCTGGCCACGTGAATTCACGATCGGTGGGTACGAAATGGCGACCTTGAGTGTGTTAGCCATGGTTAGAAGAATACTTCAGTAATTATATTCGTTCCGCCAACACCCTGTTCTCGGAGGATGTCATAGACCTCATTGATCATCTCTGCGTTACCGCAGAGGTAGCAGATCGTCTTCGGATTCACCGGATGTTTGCGCAGATAATCAGTCACCCGGCCGTGGAAGTCGCCGGCCTTTTCTCTAGATACGCAGGAGATGTATCTCTTCTTGGGGTAATCTTTTATATCATAGAGTTCGTTTTTGAAGCTCACCCCGTGCAGAACGGTGTAATTAAGTCGGGGGTAACTTAGGGCGAAGGAGTGAAATGGAGCAACTCCGGTGCCAGTTCCAATAAACAAATATTTATTTTTGGTGTCCTCCGGATCGGCGATGGTAAACAAGCCATAAGCACCATCAATAGTGATCTCATTTCCAGGCTTTAACTTAGCTAGCTTCGGGGACAATGCCCCATCCTCAATTGTTTTGATCAAAAATTCCAGATATTTTTCATCCTTCCCGGAATAGGTCGAGTATTCCCGATTGATCGCCTCCTTTGGTAAGCCCAGATTGACGCATTGGCCAGGGACGAATTCGAAACCTTTTCTTTCCATGCGAAGAACAAAAGTCGAGTCGGTCAGATGCCTTATCTTAAGCACTTTTACTCTCGCGATCTTGTTCATTTTTTTGATTGTACAATATAGCTCATGAATAAAAAGATTCTTGTTACCGGAGGTGCCGGTTACATCGGTTCGCACACAGTTCGGTACCTTCTCGAACACGGCTACAAGCCCGAAGATATAATTGTTTTTGACAATCTCGTCTATGGGCACCAAGATTTTGTTCCCGAGGGCGTAACCTATATCAAAGGCGACCTGCTAAACAAAAGTAATATTGACCAAGTCTTCAAAGACAATTCTATTGATGGGGTAATTCATTTCGCCGCCTACGCCTACGTCGGTGAATCCATGACCAACCCAGGAAAATATTTTGAGAATAACGTGGTTGGCGGACTCAATCTCCTTGAAGCTATGATTCTGGGTGGCTGTAAGAAAATTGTCTTTTCAAGTTCCTGTGCCACCTACGGGACACCCTCGAAAGTACCCATAACCGAAGACCTACCAACCAACCCGATCAATCCCTATGGAGAGACAAAACTCATGTTTGAGAAGATCCTTACCTGGTATTGGCAGTTGCACCAGATAAAATCGGTTAGGCTTCGCTATTTCAATGCCGCTGGCGCCGGTTATGGCATCGGGGAAGCCCATGAGCCCGAACCCCACCTGATTCCTTTGGTTATCAATACCGCTTTGGGCAAGAGAAAGTCTGTCAGCATCTATGGTACGGACTACCCGACTCCGGACGGCACTTGCATCCGTGATTATATCCACGTCCTCGACCTTGCCGACGCTCATCTCAAAGCACTCGAATACCTCGACAAAAGCGGATCAACCACTGACTTTTTCAACATTGGCACCGGGAAGGGGACCTCGGTCAGAGAAATCATCAACGAAGTGAAAAAACACCAACCAAAGTTCGAAGTCAAAGAAGAACCTGTTCGTCCCGGCGATCCAGCAGAATTGGTTGCCG
This sequence comes from uncultured Pseudomonadales bacterium, assembly GCA_964418355.1. Classification (GTDB taxonomy): domain Bacteria; phylum Patescibacteriota; class Microgenomatia; order UBA1400; family MFAQ01; genus 2-01-FULL-50-23. The sequence goes on from CAYQLI010000014.1 coordinate 8,536, forward strand.
ATCCCACGAAAGCCAATAAGATCCTGGGCTGGAAGAGTCGGTATACTATCGAGAATATTATTAACGACGCCTGGTCTTGGCATTCAAGCGAAAAAAAATGATCAGTGTCCCAAAGGTATCAATTATCATTCCAACCAGAAATTCAGAGAAAATAATTCCAATCTGTATAAAGGGGATAAAGTCTCAAAAATACCCCAAGAACAAAATCGAGATTATTATCTCTGACAATGAAAGTACCGATGGGACTGCAGAAATCGCAAAAAATTCTGGGGCAAAATTTTTGACATTGCGTGGAAAACCACCGCTGGTTTGTGAACAACGGAACCTCGGGGCGAAGAAGGCGTCTGGTGAGTGGCTTCTTTTTTTGGACCACGACATGGAGCTCTCTGCAGGGCTACTGGAAGACTTTGCTCGTCGGGCAAACCATAAGCCGGAAATCGGCGCCTGGTTTATTCCCGAAAAAATCATTACTGGAAGTAAACTCTTAACCTCGCTTCGGAATTTTGAACGGCCGTTCTACAATGCCACCCCAGTCGATGCTGTTCGCATTATTCGAAGGAAAGACTTTTTCAAGACAGAGAAGCAGTACGACCCATTACTTTCCGGGGGTCCTGCCGACTGGGATCTGGATATTCAATTAAGACAAATTGGCTGCCAGTTCGACTCCATATCCGAACCCCTTTATCATCACGAAGAAAGAATGAATTTTGCTGGCTATATTCTAAAGAAGGGTAATTGGATCGGGGGAATAGAGACATACAAAAAAAAGTGGACAAAAAAATATAAAGGAAAATTCAAGCCGATGATTGATGAGCAATTTGGTTTGAAATACAGAATCTTTACGGTGTTCTTTGAAAAAGGAAAGTGGAAAAAAGTGTTCGGAAGACCAGACTTGTATCTAGGTGTCTTATGCATTAAGCTTGCGATGCTTTTGCTTGCCCTGATCAAATCAAAAAACAGATGAAAAAAGAAAATCTATACATTCTCGGTGCCGGGGGAATGGCGAGAGAGGTCCTAACATATTACTGCGATCTGGGGTTAATAGGTTCCGTCGAAGGTTTTGTCGAACAGCACAGCACCAGGGCAGGCCAACTAGTTGGGGCAAAAAGGGTATTTGACGAAGTAGAACTTCCGAAAAAAAAGTCCGATATCAAACTAATTGCTGGAATAGGAAGTCCAATGAGAAAGACGTGGATTGAAGAACTAGAAACATCCGGATACCTTTTCGACACACTCATACACGAAAGAGCCTACATCGGAGAGAATGTGGATATAGGTATCGGGTCAATAATATGTCCCGGGGGAATTCTCACTTGCGATATAACTCTCGGCCGGCACTGCATTGTCAATGTTAAGGCGAGTATCAGCCATGATTGCATTTTGGGTGATTTTGTCACCGTTTCTCCCGGAGCAACCATTGGCGGAGGGGTAGAGATCGGGGATGAAACTTGGGTGGGTATCGGCGCCACCATTATTCAAAGGGTGAAGATCGGTAAAGGGGTATATATCGCCGCGGGAGCGGTAGTCGTTAACGATATTCCTGACAACTCTCTGGTCATGGGAGTCCCCGCAAAAGTAGTGAGACAGCTGACACCAGAATCCTGGAAAACATTAATCTGATTAAATGAATGATTTTTGTCACTAGAACCAAACTTCCACCGATACACCGATATTATAAATATCTTCAGCAAATCTGGGAAAATAATTGGGTCACAAATAACGGTCAGCTGGTCCAGGAGCTGGAACTCAAACTTCGGGATCACCTCAAAGTTTACAATTTAGCCTTGGTCACAAACGCCACGCTTGCACTTCAAATGGCGTTCAAATCTCTCAATATAACCGAAGGGGAAGTAATTACAACACCATTTACTTTCGCTGCCTCTACAAACGTCATCCTGTGGGAAAAACTGAAACCGGTGTTCGCTGATATTGACTCAGAAACATTCAACATTAACCCGGAGGAAATTGAGAAAAAGATTACCAAAAATACACGCGCCATCCTCGCAGTTCATGTTTACGGTAATCCCTGCGCGGTCGATCGCATAAAGGAAATCGCACTCAAACATAATCTTAAAGTAATCTATGACGCCGCGCATGCATTCGGAGTGGAGAACGACGGCTCATCCGTTCTCAATTACGGCGACGTGTCAGTCTTAAGTTTTCATGCCACAAAAGTATTTAATACTATCGAAGGGGGGGCGCTCATTTCACCAAACCAGGAGGTAGACGCGATGCATAGGTTGATGAGAAATTTCGGTATTGCCAACGAAGAAACAGTTGTTCTCCCAGGCATCAATGCCAAAATGAACGAGTTCCAGGCGGCAATGGGGCTTTGTAATCTGCAAACAACCAATAGGGACATTCGGGCGCGTGACAAAATGTACCATCTCTATCTCTCTCAACTAGGAAAGATAAAGGGACTGAAATTCCAAAAAATTGTTGCCTCAAAATATAACTACAGTTACATGCCGGTGCTTCATAGAGATATCAAACATAGAGACCTGATTTACGACCGACTTAAGGAAAACGGGATTCATGCACGTAAGTACTTTTACCCTCTGACCTGCAATATGGATTACTTTGAGGAAAGCGAGAAAGTGAGGTGGCGGGAAGAATTACCTGTAGCCACATTTGTTTCCGACAGAATTCTCTGCCTACCCCTATTTGCAGAGCTCACACAAGAAACCTCTGGTAAAGTTGTTGAAATAATTAGGAGAAACAGCTAAGAGCGTGGTATTCAAGTCTATTCTTCTTTAAGGGAGATGGCGGCAACCGGGCAGTTTTGTTCTGCACTTTTCGCACTTTCCATGTTATCCGGTCCGATCTTGGCGTCCTTCTTAACGACTGCCTTGCCGGCATCATAATCCATCTCAAATATATCCTGAGCGATACCGGAACAGAGAGCGCAACCTATGCATAGTTCTTTATCGACCTTCGCTTTCATATTCTCCTATTTTATACCATAAGTATGATAATATCTGGCTTATGAGTAAAAAAGCTGTAAAAGTTAATCTCGCTAGCGGTCCTGCAAGCACCAACAGCTGGATCAATTTTGACAGCGGCGTATTACCACTGTTGTCGAAATTTCCGGCCGTGAGACGCCTACTAGTTCGCTTCGGATTACTACCAGAATTTTACAACGAGGACTGGCCGAAGATTAGACTCGTCGATATCAGCAAAAAACTCCCTTTGTCCGACGATTCAGTCGATTTTGTCTATTGTTCCCAGGCTCTTGAACACTTCGAATACTGGCAGACGGAAAACATTCTCGGTGAAATGCATCGCATCTTAAAACCCGGTGGTATCGTCAGAGTCAGTGTTCCAGACATTGATAAAATGGTCCAGCTTTATTTGAAAGAAAACAAAAATGATCTGAGCGAGGCTGCCAGGAATTTGAACCTTCTTTGGTGGGGACACGAAAAGGACGTTAAACCGGGTAATTTCTTAATTAAGCTCTCCCATCGCTTCATTCGGCCACACCAATGGCACTACAACAAAACGGCAATGGGACAGCTTCTGAAAAAGGTTGGCTTTCGAAAAGTAACACCCCGCCCATTCAGAATGGGACAGGTACCTGGCCTTAAGGGCGTTGAATTAGAAA
>CAYQLI010000014.1:12146-15606 GCA_964418355.1 uncultured Pseudomonadales bacterium
TTCTCGAGGCTGCTAAATAAAAACATCATGTCAAAAGTTGTTCTCGTTGCAGGCGCTTCATGCTCTTTTGGAAGTTTGCTTTGCCGAGAGCTCGCCGACAAGGGATACGTTGTTTACGCCGGCTACAACAATCATTTGTTCCCCAAGAATATTTCGGACTCGATTTTTCCGGTGAAACTTGATATCACTAGCGACTCCAATTGCGCGCGAACCGTTAAGAGAATCGTCAAGAAGTACAAGAAATTGGATGCTGTCATTAATTTAGCCGGTATTAGCCGGTCTGGGCTACTCGAAAAATTTAAAACTGTCGACTTCCGGCAGTTATTGGATGTCAACGCCATCGGACCTTTTAGGCTAATGAAAACTGCCTCGCCCTATATCCCCAAATCTGGAAAAATAATAAACATCGGTTCGATCTGCGGCACCATTGGTTTTCCGAACTTCAGTCTCTATTCAGCGTCAAAGGCGGCACTCCGGGCAATGACACTTTCAGCCTCGATTGAGTGGGCTCGAAACATGAGACATGTTACCCTCATTTCCATCGGGGGCATCTCTGTGACGGTCCCCCAAAAAATGTCGGGGTCCGCTGCTCGGGAAAGGATCCCTTTGTTAAAATTGTTACTCCCGCTGGTTGGTCACCGCCAGGTTGTAGATACAATAATCAAAGTTCTCGAGGATAAGAACCCTCCTCCGGAAGTATTAATCGGCAGAGATACCGTTCTCCTTACCCTTCTGTACCGATTTCTCCCCAGTCGCGTTTGGAATACAATTCGTAGCTATGTTTGGCAAAGGCAACAATAAAACGTAACCCTCGAGGGCTAATTTGTGTTTAAATGATGCGATATGGAGACAATTTCATTTATTCTTTACCACGATTCAATTCACCTAGCCATCTCCGTCCTCATTGGTCTTCTGCTAGTGCGAATCTATAAAAGCCGAGCAGTGTTTATTGTCTCAATTCTCTCCGGAATCCTCATTGACTCCGATCATCTATTCGATCTGGCCCTGGCCTACCTCAATACCATCGGTCCCGTTTTTAACGCACAAAAAGTCATCGGGCTATTCAACACTCAATACATGGTCGACACCGGCAAGGTTTACGTTCTCTTCCATAGTCTGGACCTAATTTGGGTCTGGTGGATTATCGGCAAGTGGCTGAACAATGTATTTCGGACCCGAGGTTTACAATGGGCCTTACTTCTTCCTATGCTCGCCCATATTCTGGTTGATTACGCTTCCTACACGCCAAATCCACTCGCTTATTTCCTTTTTTTTCGCTTCTGGCATAACTTTAGCTCAGACAGCTACCAAGGGTTATGAGAAAACCTTATCTCGAACAAACTATGACTAAATTAGTATAGGTTATTGCAATGCTATCAATATCATGTAGAATAAATGGAATATGAAAGTCGTCTTTTGTTGTGCTGAGGATGAAATGCCCGGTGTTTGTTTTATTTCTGCCGTTCTAAAGGAGAGGGGTCACACCGTCGACCTTGTCTTCGATCCCAAACAGTTCGATCGCGCCTATATCCAAAGCAAGAGGGCAGCACGTTACTTCAGAGACTTTTGGCTTGGTGAAAACCTTCAAAAAATCGCTCAAATCCAACCGGGTATCGTCGGTTTTTCCTGCACCACCGCTCACTATCAATGGGCGCTAATTTACGCCAAAGCAATCAAAAAACGATTTCCTCACATCTACACCATTTTTGGCGGCGAACATTCGACAGTTGTTCCGGAACTGGTGATCAAAGAAAAATGTGTCGACTTCGTCTGCGTCGGTGAAGGTGAAGAGGCTATGGTTCAGCTGGTCGAGTCGATTGAAAAAGACGACAAGTCATTCAAGGTTGGCAATATCTGGTTCAAAGACAAAAAAGGCAACGTCATCCAAAATCCGCTTCAGCCTCTCATCCAGGATCTGGACTCACTGCCCTTCTATGACAAAGAGCTCTTTTTGAACCAACTCCCCCACAGTTACTATACTGAACCCTACACCTTTACCAGTCGCGGTTGTCCTTACATTTGTTCCTACTGCGGTGTCGAAAGGATGAAAAAGATATACGCGGGGTTAGGTACCTTTGTCCGCCGCAATAGTCCCAAGAGAGCCATCGCTGACTTGCTTATTTTCAAAGAAAAGTACGGCGCCAGGTACATCTTATTCGAAGACGACGTCTTCGCCATGAACGAAAAGTGGATGTCGGAATTCGCACCCCTCTACAAAAAAAAGATAGGTCTGCCTTTTGGAGCCTTTGGCCACACCCAGCTCCTGACCCCCAAGATGATCTCTCTAATGAAAACGGCAGGCTGTGACATTCTTTGGTTTGGAATTCAATCGGCCAACGAAAAGATCAGACGCGAAGTCCACCACCGGTTCGAAAGAAACGAAGAAATCATCCGCGCCTTTGACCTCTGTCGCAAGGCAGGCATCAAGACCATGGTTGACCATATTCTTAATGTCCCCTACGAGACCGAAGAATCAATCCGTGAAGCGTTTCAGCTCTACAACCAAATCCGGCCAAATATCATCAATGCTTACTACCTGCTCCATTTTCCCAAGGCGAAAATAAATGAAATTTCTCTCAAGGCGGGACTAATTAGTGAAAAAGACATCATCAAAATTAACCAGGGCAAATTCGAGATTTACCAGGGAGGCAAATATTCAGACCCTCGTAAAAATTTCTATACCAGGTATGCCCTTCTAATCTGTATTATCCCTCTCTTGCCAGTTTGGCTGGTCGACAAAATCGCCAAAAACGAGAGATTAATCGCTTTTTTTGGCCGCCTCCCCCTCATCTTCATTCCCGCAGTAAAAATTATCGTCAACTTCCTGTCCGGACGTGGTTTCTTGCCCCTGCACATTCTCAAAATAGAAATCTACAACCTTTCTCGATACATCAAGGTAAGAATCGGCAAGTTTTTTAAACAAGATGCCTTTGCGTTCCAAAAGGCTGAGGCCTAAATCGCGTGTCTTGCAAAACCGGTAGACTGGTTTAGAATTGGCTGATGCCAAGAAAAAGCTCCAAACAAAAAATCGCACAAGCCGGTAAGTCATATGATGCAGACTTCGTCTATCGGTTTTTTGAAAGTTCTGCCTACCGGATATTCGGTCCTTTATTTGTCAGACTTCCCTTTAGCCACATGTTTATCACAGTAGCAGGCTTCCCGCTTTTTGGCCTGCCCGCCGTCTATTTTTTCAGCTTGGGAACTCACAGGGGCTATTTAATCGGCTTGGCGCTCTCCCTTTTCCACTCGATTTTTGATTGGATGGACGGTTATGTGGCCAAGTCGCGCGGCATCAACTCGATTACTGGCGCCTGGCTCGACGGCGCCCTGGATGTTATCTGGCAGGTCCTATTGGTTGCCGGCATGATCATCGGCGTATATAGGTCAAAAAATCTTGACCCACTTTGGGTTGTCATCGGCCTCGCCTCATTGGTGAGTTTGGTCATCGCCAACAACCTCG
>CAYQLI010000015.1:0-14395 GCA_964418355.1 uncultured Pseudomonadales bacterium
GATGGCACACCGACTGAGCATCCGATTCTCAGTAACGGACGAACCCGTGCTGTCCAACTTCTCGTCGTCGGCAGATACCTACTCGAGCGGGAATTGAAAAAAACCGGCAATCCGGAACTTCAGACTCTTATGAAAGCGAAGAATAAAAACATCCGCTACTAAACTCCCACCAAATTTTTCAAAGATTTTATCTCACCTTCATTCAGTTCTCGCACTCCGCCCTCTTTTAGTTTGGCCAGTTCCAACGGCCCGACTCCGACTCGGCGTAATTCCATCAGTTCCCAGCCCACCACTTCACAAACTCTTCGAATTTGTCTCTTCTTGCCCTCATGGATGATCATTTCGATGAGGCTTACCTCGTCATTTTCTTCCACTACCCGTACCTTTGCCTTTCCGGTCATGCCCTCTTCCAACCTGACCCCTTTTCTTACTCTTTCGATCTCATCTTTTTTTACTCTTCCCGAGACCAGTAATTGATATTTCTTTTCTACTCCGTATTTAGGATGGGTCAGCCGGTAGGCCAACTCTCCGTCATTGGTCAATAGCAATAATCCGGTTGTATCCTGGTCCAATCTCCCCACCGGAAAAACCCTCTCCTTCATTGGCGGTAGTAGGTCGAGGACCGTTTTTCGGCCGTGAGTATCTTCACTGGTCGTCACCACCCCCTTTGGTTTGTTCATCATGAAATACACCTTCAGACCTTCGCCGGTTTCGATCTTTTTCCCATCCACCAAAATTTCCTCCTCACCGGTAACCACCATCCCCAGGACCGCTTTTTTTCCAGAAACAGCCACGCGGCCAGCCGTGATCAATTCATCGGCCCCCCGCCGCGACGCCACCCCGGAAAGTGCTAGGAATTTATTTAACCTCATTAGTGAGTCTATGCCGTTGCCGCTTTTTCACCTACCGCCTGATTTACCTTTTCGACGATTTCATCCATATCCACATTGCTTTTGATCAGGTAATAAGCCGGTTCGTCTTTGGCGACCGCCCAGGTAATTTTCTCGTCAGCATCCAGATTGGTCAGGATTACGATAGGAACATTCTTACCATAACTTCCTGAATCCCTGAGTCTCCTCATCATTTCCATGCCGTCCAGTTCAGGCATGAGGATATCAAGTAGGATTGTGTCCGGTTTCTCTTCCAAAGCTACTTTCAAGCCGGTCAGACCATTCTTTGCCTCCAGGACGGTATAGCCTTCGTTGGTAAATTTGTCCGAAAGAACCCGTAACAGTGCTGGCTCGTCTTCGACAATCAGTATCTTTTTCATATTCTTTTTTCTTATAACTACTCTCAATATATCATGTTATCAATACTTGGACCATATTGGTCAAGGTTTGCCTCCTGGTTTTTCATGGGGTAGTCATCCTACCCCAGAAAAAACCATTTATATTAGCAACACTTTGCTTTTCCAACTAAGTGGCCCACCAACGCGACCGCCACCAAAACCCAACCCCAAAGCATGAGACTCCCCAAAGAGAAATAAGCCACAAGTAAGAATCCCAATCCAACTCCTCCCAAAACATGAACGATTCCATAAGGTTGCATACAACACGAATACATTGACATCATGTCAGCACTTTTCTTTTTTGCCATTACCAACTCACCCCCTTCCCATTTACAACGCTAACGAACCGTTCCCTGTCCATGGCCTCGACTTCCGTCGGGCCGAACTAATACTATCTTCATCATTCATTATTTGAGCTACCCTTGTCAAGTTGAGCAAAGCGAAATCCCGAGTAGGTCGAGGGACATGTCACTTTACGGCTTAAAGTGACTTAACCTTTGTATAAGTTCCCATTAGTTCACCAGAGTCCAAAATATGTCCTTTCATCGCCATCTCCACCTTTTCCCGATCTGATCCCCAAGGTAATTTGAGCAGGGTATCCAGGGCAAAAACCCTGAAATAATACCGGTGCGTCCCTGAAGGCGGGCAGGGACCGCCGTAATTTTCCTGACCAAAAGTATTCCCTCCGGCAGTCCCCTCCGGGGCCGATCCGGGTGAAATTTTCGCTACTCCGGAAAAAATATCGAAAACGAGCCAATGAGTGAACACCCCAGCCGGGGCATCTACATCATCCACGATCAGCACCAAGCTCTTTGCCGCCGCCGGCGTCCCTTTTATCTCCAGAGGTGGGCTGATATTTTTACCATCACAAGTATATTCACTTGGGATTGTTTTCCCATTAATGAAGGCCGGGCTACTTATCTCCATCTTTAATTATTTTATTCTCACTGTCCCTAACATCGACGGGTGCAGTCCACAGAGATAATCGATAGCTCCGAGTTTATCAAAAACAAATTCATAGCTGTCTCCTTGGGCCAAATTAGGGGAATCAAAACCAGGTCCATTCACCGTGTGAACCGCCGCGTCTTCATTAACCCATACCACTTTCGTCCCGACATTGACCGTCACTACTTTTGGCACAAAAGAAAAATTCTTGATCCGAACTGTCTTTGTCTCGGTAAATCTCTTTGCTACCGTTGGAGTTGGTATTACCTTGTTGCCTCCCACCCTAAAGGCGATCAGCATAGGCTGGCTCCCCAAACCCACCGGCATTAGCAAGGTGTCGCCCACTACCGCCGGCCAACCATTAATGCCGCCTGGGGCAAGGTAACTCCAAACTATTTTCCCGTTATCCGCCCGCAGCGCATAGATCATTCCATCGTTGGTCGAGGTGAACACCAGGTCGTTTACCACCGTCGCCCCGCCCACATTGATTGATGACAGTTTCGTTTCCCAGAGGACCTTACCGTTGGTCGCATCCAGCGCCGTGACCCCACCGGTCCCTTTACTAAGATCAAATGTTTTAATTACCAATCCGGTGGGAGTGTAATCCGCAAAAATATTGAGGTATGGCACAAAAACTACCCCTTTCGCGTAGGCCATTGGGGTTTCCACTCCTCCGACCGGACCAGGCAGAACCCGGGTGATTCCTTTACTAGGCAGAACTGTTAACTCATCATTTTTATGTTCCCCTACTTTCGTCGTCCAGATCACGCTTCCAGTTGCTCGGTCAAACGCTACCACCTTGCCGGACTTGCCCGCACCGATCACGATCGGTTGATTTCCAATAGTTGTTAAAATCGGGGGGATCTGGAAATCATAATCAAATAGATCATGAGGCGTTATCTGGGTGTACCAGCTCAGTTTTCCGGTTGTACTCTCAAGTGAGACCACACTGTTGGTGTATAGGTTCGGCCCCGGCCGGCTAGTTCCATTGGGAAACTCCTTCGTTCCCGGCCAGGGACCTGGATTTCCGATTCCAAAAAACAATCGGCCCGTGCGTGTGTCCACTGCGGGTGGATACCAAGCTCCGCCGCCACTATTTACCGCTTTGTTTCCCCAAATATCGGCAGAATCAACAGTGTCAAAACCCCAAACAATCTTGCCGGTATTTTGGTCGAGAGCATAGATCACCCCCGCCTCTCCTCCGGTATAAAAATTAGAGTTTGAAGATCCCGGTACTGTCGAAACATAAATTTTGCCACCATAAGGTAGGATCTGAATATCCAAACCTGCCGTTTTACTCTCGGTCAGTCTGACCGACCAGAGCTCTTTTCCGGTTAGGTCCAGCGCCGCCACTTCCTGGTGACCTTTCAAAGCAAATATCTTTCCCCATCCCAAGGCTAGACCGGTCGGACCATACGCATCCAAACCGTATTCTTTCTTCCATTTTAGAGAGCCATCAGCCAAATTAATGGCATAAACATTACTCTTCAGATCCTGGATATAGACGGTGTTACTCAAGACGATCGGGTTTGTTGCCGCCGCGCCCCACTCGCTCGCACCTGTAAGAGGGACGAACCAGCCGACCCCTAATGAGGCAATGTTATTCGCGTCGATCGTGCTATCAGAAGTCGCCCGGGTATTCTCATAATTCCGGTTGGGAAGCGGCCACTCCTTCGCTGCCGTCCTAACTTCGTCTGGAACACTCGAAAAAATTGAATTGAAAGTGAAAACACCACCTACTACCAAAAAGAGGAAGGTTAGTGCTATTAACAGTCCCGGCAAGCTGGCACGTTTCTTTTTGGCCATATCATCGATACGAATGGTAACAGTAATTTCACTATAGTTTAATATGGACGTACATGTCAAAAAAGAGCCGTTACTGGGAAATTGACCTGCTTCGAGGCTTGGCCATCCTCGGTATGGTGATCTATCACTTTTTTTTCGACCTTTACTTTCTTGGAAATGCTTCCCCCGATCCTTTTTCCTTGCCCCTGATTATTCTGGCCCGCTTGACCGCAGCCACTTTCCTTTTCCTAGTCGGTTTTTCCTTCTCCCTCTCGCAGCAGAATTATTTATCCGCCGATTTTCATCTTTTTTTTCGCTATGTCCTAATCCGGGCCTCAAAAATATTTCTGGCAGCTTCCCTGGTCACCTTCGTCACCTATTTCATTTCGCCTTTCTTCACTGTCCGTTTTGGCATTCTTCACCTGATTTCCTTTTCCCTGTTAATACTCCTACCTCTTTCCCTATTCAAAAACCGTCTCCTTCTTCTTTCTCTATCTATATCGCTTATCCTCGTTGGCCTCCTGCATAATCCGCAGCCGTCTTATTCTACCTTTGATTACTATCCGTTAGTTCCCTGGTTCGGCGTCACCTTACTTGGCTTTGTCATTGCCAAAAATTACCCCGCTCACCGACCGCAACCGTTTTCTCACCGACCCGCCCGGTTTATTTCTTCCCTTTCTGTTATGGGCCGACACTCGCTCGCCATCTATCTACTTCACCAACCGATCTTATTTGGACTCTTGTTTCTCCTCAAAAGCTAGCGCCGCCGAATTAATGCAGTAGCGCTGACCCGTCGGTGCCGGGCCATCATCAAAAAGGTGACCCAAATGACCGCCACAGGTTTTACATCTTACTTCCGTCCTCTGCATCCCCAAACTGTTATCTTCAATTATCTCGATTTTCTTCATGTCTACCGCATCCCAAAAACTTGGCCAACCGCATTTGGCATCGTATTTAGTATCCGACGAAAAAAGGACGCTCCCGCAGGCCGCGCATTTGAAAACACCGGTCTGCCAAAATTCATCATACTTGCCGGAAAAAGGCAGTTCTGTTCCCTTCTCCCTCAAGACATGGTATTGCTCCTTAGTTAATTTATCTTTCCAATACTCATTCGGCTTACTTTGCAAATCAATTTGGTTCATCTCTACCCAGTCTAGTCAAAGCGGCGGACTTTATCAACCCTTTTTTAAATGCTTAAAGTACTCCACCTGGCGCAAACGTTTCTTCGCTTCCTCCATGGTCTTGTATGTTCCCATGTTTCTTTTGGTCTTTTCCGACACCACCCGGTAACCTTCTTTTACTTTGACGATCATCTACTACCTAAACTATAAAGGTTGTGGCACCAATATCGCAAATCCATCTTTAACTAGAAAATCCTCCTTACATTAGGTATTTTGCCTTCGGCAAAATCACATAAGGACGGGTCTCTCCTTCTGCGTCTGTCTCGTGACCAATCAGACTCCCCAGTGGCATCTCTTCCGCCCAGTGGATCAGATTCAGAACCGCCAGCATTTCATACATTTGGTCTTCATTTGCATTCTCGCCATTTTTTCCGGTCACACTCAGCATCATTTCATAATAGGTACTCAACCTAAAACAAAAATCATCCCGATCATAAATTTTTTTCGGGTCAAATAAAATCTCCTCGAGTGGGGTTCTCGTCGCCACCAAACGTTCATTACCACTTACCATGGACGGATTTTACCCATTCATCGCGGAAAAATCAACTTTCTAGGATAAAACTAGGCCAAGTAGGTCCTAAACCAGTCTGCCGCCAGCTGTGCCACTTTTTCCAATGTTCCCGGTTCTTCAAACAGATGGGTCGCTCCAGGTACGATCTCCACTTTATGAACTCCCGAAAGTTTCTTGTCTGCTTCCTGATTCAATTCGATCACCTGAGAATCCAGTCCGCCGACGATCAAAAGGGTTGGCGACTTTACCTTGAACAAATTCTCTCCCGCCAGGTCCGGTCGGCCGCCGCGGGAAACCACCGCTTTGACCATGTCCCCCAAGGAAGCTGCCGCCGATAGCGCTGCCGCCGCACCCGTACTCGCCCCAAAATAACCGACCTTCAATCCCTGTGTTTGCCCATTCGACTGGCACCATTTTGTCACCAACTTCAACCTTTCTGTCAACAGGTCAATATTAAAACGATTCTCATAAACTACGTCTTCGTCTTCCGTCAATAGATCGAAAAGCAAGGTCGCCAATCCAGCCTCATTCAAAACCCGCGCCACATAATTATTTCTGGGCGAGAGTCGCGAGCTCCCGCTGCCATGAGCAAACAACACGATTCCGCGAGCACCCTCAGGCACCTCCAAATTCCCTTTCAAATTCAATCCCTCTACTGGCAAATTTATTTCTCCCATATTACCTAAGTTATACTGAATATGTCATGGAAACAGCAACATTAGCCGGAGGGTGTTTTTGGTGTACTGAAGCGATCTTCAAAAGATTGAAAGGAGTCACTTCCGTCATGTCCGGTTACTCCGGCGGTACCAAGGAGAACCCCACCTATGAAGAAGTTTGTACCGGCTCCACTGGCCATGCCGAATCAATTCAAATCGAATTCGATCCAGGCGTCATTTCTTACGATAAGATCCTTGAAATTTTTTTTGCGCTTCACGATCCCACGACCAAGGATCGGCAGGGTGACGACGTCGGCACCCAGTACCGATCGGCTATTTTCTATCATGATGAAGAACAAAAAAGATCCGCCGAAAAAATCATCGCCGAATTAAATAGCTCAGGTAATTACCAAAATCAGATCGTTACCAAAATCGCCCCCGCTACCACGTTTTACCCCGCCGAACATCATCACCAAAATTTCTACGACAGCAATGAGAACCATCCCTATTGCCGGCTGATCATAGATCCCAAGATCAAAAAACTTCTCGATCACTACCGCGAAAACATCAAGGAAGAGTATCTCAAAAGCTAAAAACCCAATTGTTGGTTCACCATCTGATTAATGTTTTTTGATATCGAGACGGCACTCCAGATCGCCGCTCCCAGGACGACCAGAGTCACCGCCAGGGAAATTACCCCCATCGCCTTGGCTGTCCTATCGGCGGATCTCAAATAGCGGATCGTCAAACCCAAACCGAAAGGCGGCAAAAAAATGCTCACAAAAAACAACCATATCAACGCCCACATTCCGATCGCCGCCTCCTTTTCCTTTAGTCTCTTCCCGCAATTCGGGCAAAAGATAGCCGTTTCTGGAACCTGAGATGCACAATGAGGACAAGTCATCTTTACATATAATATAGTAAATTAATGAAGTCGTTTCTTCGTTCGCTCACTATCTTTTTTATTTTTATTGCCCTGTATCTGGCCCTTTTCCAACCAAAGATCAAACTTCAGCCCGTTACGCCAACTCCTTCCCCTACCCCCAAGGTCCTCAAGCCGATTGATCATTACGAACCACCAAAGATCGCAACCGCCTCTTCCTACACCCTCATCTTTGTCGGTGACTCCATGACCGATCTACTCGGTGAGAACTTTGACTACCTCAGAATAAATTTGAAAAAAGATTACCCAGACAAAGTCTTTGGCCTTTTTAATTATGGCTTCGGCTCCACCAACATTCTTTCTCTCGATGATCGTCTGAATCATGAAACCGATTACCAAGGCAAAACCTTCCCTGCGATTCTTTCCCGGTATTACGACATAATCATTATCGAATCCTTTGGTCACAACCCTCTTTCCCAATACCCCCTCGATCAGGGGCTCATGGTCCAAACCCAAACTCTCGATCACCTCGTCGCCGAGCTGGTTGACGCCAAACCCAACTCTCTCATCGTTTTCCTGGCCACCATCGCCCCCTCTCAAAGTCTTTATGGTAAGGGTGTGGTCGCCCTTTCCCTGGCAGCAAGAAACATCTGGGCGAACGAAAGGCGTGCCTATATCGAAAATCACATTAACTACGCCAAAAGACACAACATTCCTCTCATTAATGTCTACGAAAAAACCCTCGACAAAAATGGCCAAGCCATTCTCAGATACATTGATTCAAACAACTACATTCATCCATCCGGCGAAGGAATCCGTCTCATTAGTCAGGAAATTAGCGCCTTTTTGAACTTAGTTCTCTCTCATTAAATTTGCCTTAGTTGGAGGAAATTTCGCGAACTGGTTACGAACCAAAATGATGGCCCATCCGTGCCGTCTTCTTTGGTGGTCAGAAATTCCAGTAGATCATTCCCCGCCCAGCCGGTTACTGTCCTAATGCTGAACTTGTATTTACTTTTTATCCAAAAGCCAAGCACATCCAAGTAATCATCTCCATTCTTATATTTCGACCCATCAGCTTTATAAACCAAATAGTTGGTTGTCCCATTTACTTTTTCGGCAACGAATAACTGCTTATTATCCGGCGACCAGCTGTTTGCCGGCACCTCGATCTTTCCACCTGCCGCCAAGGTCTTCGAAAACAAGATTCGGGGATCAATTTTTTCACCTGACACGCTAAACGTATAACTTGTCGTCGCGTCCGCCAAAAGTTTGCTCGTGCCGGTCAATCTTGCCTTGCCGTCCCCGGAATGAACTTGCAGATTTTGCTCCACCTCCGCCGCGACCGCCACATTGCCCGTTTCTTGTTTCGTCTGATTTAGTTCGTCTTTCCGAAACAAACCAATAAAAGAAACAACGCAGAAAATCAAGGCTACCAATAATATCGCTACGAGAACATTTCCTTTTGTCATAACTTAAGTATAAAGGAAAGAGGCCTCCTTCTTCTACCCTCCAGGATATACCTTTCTCTTCCAGTCAATTCCCCGATCACGCAAGTAGTTCAAAAGGTACTCAAAACAACCCTCATGCATGGCAAAGTGTTCCGGTCCGCTCACCCCGGTCCGATCAAATCTGCCTTCCAAGATCGCCTGCGCCACCGCTGTGGCCGGGAAAGCTGTGTTCGGTGACAAGGAGAGCTTCCCTGAATTTGCCGGAAAATGATGCACCATCTCGTACACTATTTTTTGAGGCTCACCGTTTTCCCTATTCCTCCCCAAAAGTTCTACTCGAGCCACCGTCATCGTCCCCTCATTCGGCTCCGGTTTCCAAACGTCCCGAATTATTCCCAGGGTAAAATCAACCACGGTAATACCCGGTTTTATCATTACCCGCTTTCCGTCAAAAAAGCCTAGTTTGCGGAGCAGTCTACGTGGAACCCTTTCGTCTTCCTCACCCAAACGAAAACTCCTCCCCAATAGCATCACTGTCACTTCCCGGGGAGAAACATAGCCGGCAATCTCCAAAGGCCGCTCCTCAAAAAATCCTAAGTCGTTTAACGATTTCATCGCCTCGATATGGCCCGGATGCCGTAAACTTTTCTCAGTCATGTTTTTTATCTGGCCTTTCAGTATTGCCAAGGACGTCGCCACCCCAGCTGTGTTGGCAGCCTCCAAATAGCCAACTCCTTCCGGTAAGTCATCCATCTCCACCCGCTCAAAACCGGAATAGGCCGCCACCTTGACCGCCTTACCGTTCCTGATATGTTCCGGATCGTGCCAAAGAACGAGGTTGTCTTTATCGTGGAACTGGAAAGTATGGCGAAGTGGGTTATCTGCCCTTAATGGCAGTCCTCCGCACAAGAGATGAACTGTCTCGATCTCCATTTCTCTCAGGTGATAAGCTGCCGGCATGTTCAGCACTCCAGGCGCGATTCCCTCCTGAACTACCGCAATCACCTTATTTTTTCTGGCCAACTTGTCCAGTTCATCGAAAGGGTTTTCCTGAAAGAAAGAGGCATCCACCACGTTTCTTCCGGCCGCCACAATTGCCTCCAAGACACGATAAGCCCTATCGCCCGGCAAGGCCATCGCCACAATATCCGCTTCCGCCACCAACTGGGGTATCTTTTCCAAAACCGAAAGATCTTCCTCCCTTGTATTCACTCCGAAATTCACTCGCAAAAAATCAAGCCGTCCTGGGTCAATATCTACTGACGTTACCTGGTGCTTCTTAGCCATGTCAATAGCTATTTCTGTCCCCACCATCCCCGCGCTAAGAACTATAACGTTTGCCCCGCTTTCTTTTGTTTGACTCATAACTAACACTATACAACAGGAGTCAACGTCTTTTCACCTCGCGCCCAAGGAGAAATAAGTGCACCAAATCAAATACTTCAGCCGGGGTAATCGTTTTTTCTCCACGATACCGGCCCATCCCCCCAGCATCACGACGACCACCATAACCGAATTGTTCCAATCTTAATTGTTTCGCCATTTCCTCCAAGGTCAGCCCTTTGGGAAAGTCCGGGCCAGCCCGAAGTGAGATCTTCCACCAGTTGGTGGTTAGGTCCGCCACAGAATAGGTCATGATCACACTCACCGGTAAACCCATTTGAAGCGTGATCGGCAATACCCTGGAAGTGACCATTGAGTCATCGTGCGGACTATAACGAAATATTTTTGCTTCTTCATCATAATAGCCGGTTCCGTGTGGACTCTCTTCATTCTTTAGTATGGCCAAGATAAAGTCTGTGATAATCTGGGGCTGCATTTCGTATTTCTCAAATTTCCTGCGTATTCTTTCGTCGGTAATAAGAATTTCCTCTTGAGCAATCAAGGCATTTACCAAAGGTACTAAGTGTGCCAAATCAAAGGTTTTGTAAAAACTATCAACCAAATTAACCAACCGATTTGGTTCCCCGGTGTGGTCGGCAGCCTTGGCCGCTTCCGCAAACAAACTGATAATTTCTGGAGGAACATCGCGATGGGTGGATAATAACAACGCCAGGACTGAATCTGCGTCGTCGTGATTAACCAAGGCGATCTGATCTTTGTTTGCCGGATCAAAGACCCCCTCACCAACGGCACTAATGACCTGGTGGGTCGTTGAAAAATTCTGTGTCCGTGAAGCCACTTCGTTATGATGATCTATATTCAGTAAAGCCCTTGTCCCGGAATCGTATCGGGTCGCCAAAAAACGTCGTTGACCATCAAAGACGGACCGATTCTCCATCTCGCAACTTCGAAGTGCAAAGTCGAGAACCACAACTAATGAATGGGGGTAAGATGCCAAAAGCTCAGCAGCAGACTGAAGATGAGATTTATCGAGTAATTGATGGGGCCGGTTGGAAAGATCGAATCTAAATTTTTCTCCGTTACTCATCGGCCCCATTCTACCACCCGCTAGGCTTTCTTTGCTATCCAAACTACCATCACCACTAAGAGCATTTGCTCAATAAAAACAGCCATTTTGAAAGTTAAGGCCCCCACCAAGAAAAAGGAAAGGAACCCAACGTGAACTAAAGCATAAAGCCAAAAAGCTTTCGCGAACTTTAACTTCTTGTCCATTGCCGTTTTTGCCGCCCAGAGACCTATCGCCAAAAACAAAATGTGAGCCAAAATAAAAAGCCAGGCTGGCATTGTATCTAAAAATCCACCCAACATCGTTTATCACCTCCAATCATGTATTAACCTAGTTATAGTTAATGCTTTTACCAACATAAAAGCAAGACATTTTTTTCAAATATGGAGTGAAACCGCCCTGACTGACGTCTTATATCGCACTCTCGAAAAGCTTAAAGCGTTAGGGACATGTTACAACTCTTACCCTGTTGGGAAGTGATCCGAAACCCCTCTTCTAAAAAATAGTGGATCATTCGCTCGTTCCTGGTTTGAACCGTTATTACCTTAGCTCCTCGTTCCCAAGCTGACAATATTAGTTTTTCGGCCATATCACTTCCAAGATGATTTCCTCGGTATCCCTCTTCCAATAGGCTGGCAGTTAATATCCACTCTTCACCTTCAGAGTAACTTTTGGCGGCCGAAAAACCCACCACTTCATCCCCATCACCATCATGATCATCAAATACAAAAACAAAAACCTCGTAAGCTTTTAAGGACTCCGGTATATAACAAGACCCACCATCAACAATTTCATTAAACCTGGCCGAAAGTTGGCCAATTTTAGAAAAATGGGGTCTCAAAACCGAATTGTCGTCATAATGTGGATCAAATAGCTCGGTTCGGACTGCCATAGGCCATAATATAGCAAAGAAACAAGGGATAATCAACATTATAGGACAATCCGTCCTTCCTCCTCATAAGGATCATTTTGAGGTTTGGTGAATTCTCACAAAATACTCATCGTTCATTTCTGGCTCTAGCTGGTATATCAACTCCTTCAGGTACGTAACCTTACAAAACAGGATGCTGTCTTGGGGAAGGTGAAGCTGAAGTTGTGTATTGGACCGATCCGTCATCAGGTCTGCATATGTTTCAGCCATGTCCTCTTCAATCACGGATTCGGCGTATCCGCTGACAAATCCCTTGGTTGGAAAATCGCTGTATATGTTTGGATTGTTACGATAAGCACCGATACCACCACTTCCGTATTGAAAATCATCGTCATTGCAAGCTAACCAACGCGGGAACGCTGATGCTGTCCCCTTGCGTCTGAATATGTTGGCATGGAAAAATTCATGGTGAAAAGTTTCCCTTGTATAGTCTGTGGCAATAACATGGGGGAGACTATACAGCATATAATTATTGGTAGGAAGTGCGGCTAGTTCGAGAGGCTGGCCGTATCCGTAACCATAAGCCTGGAGATTCTTTACAAATATAATGCCTATTAATTTGCTTCCCGTAACCCAATGTATGGGGTATTTATTCCATTCGTAGTAAAACATCAGAGCAAAATTCTTCAAATCTGCCAAGTCGATCTCCGTAATATTGTCCCATTTCGCAAAATCCTGTTTAAAGGGGGCGTTATTCAAATCTAAAGTTAAACCATACTTGCCCAGAGAGGGCACTATCGCTTCTTTCACCTGCTCTACTGTTTTGGCATTTCTAACAGCTTTTTTGATATCAGCAGGAACACCATACGAAGGTTCCTGTGCTTGATTTTGGTTCGTTTGGTTTTTGTTATTCAAAGAAGCACCTACAACGATCAAAAAAATTACGATTGCGACTGCAATCAGAACAACAATGGGTCTTCGTGACCTGGATTGATTTTTTGACATATACAACCTCAGTTGGTAATTAAGTATAAGCGATTCTGCTAAAACGAAAGGTCTTGATTTCAGTGTTATATACTGGATCTATGAAGCAATGGAAAATCAAACCGTTTCAGCTATTAAGCAACCCGTTCGTGTTAATCGGTACTTTTTTTGGAGCGATCGCCCTAACCAGCGCGATAATAATTTTCAAGCCTTTTGAACCAAGGCAGACCGAGCAGAGAGGTATCAATCTGCAAAAACTCTCAGCCGTTAAAAACCTAAAAGGAACCTGGGAAGGCAAAGCCACCTTTAATACCCAAGGCAAATGCACGTGGGATGTGACGTTAACGCTAGTGATTAATGATCAAACCGAGAATACGATCTCCGGAACAATGACTTATTATTCGACCAGTGGTGCGCCTATTGGTGGTGCGTTTAGGGTGTGCAGATCAGCGCGTGAAATAGGCCAGGCCCCATATTCCACACCCGTTACCGGAGATGTAGTCGGCACAAGAATAGAAAACCTGAAAGGGGGGTTCCTATCATTTTCAGGCTCATATACCAATGACACGATGACCTTGGATAAATACACTAGTTCCGAAGGCGTAATGGTCGGCGTCGCCAACCTACTTAAGAAATAAGTGATCAATCCAGCCCTCTTTATTTACCGTTTGATCATAACTGATTAAATTCTCATCATCTGTTGGTCTTTCATACGTATCAACGGCTATCTGAAGGTATTTTTCCGGTAAATGGAATCTCTCTTTTGTGCTTTGGTTCTTGAGCCATCGTCTTCTCACTTCTGCTTCGGATATATCAACCAAAATCACTTTCGTTTCAAAATTACCATCTTTTACCAAAAGTCTCAGTCTGTCTCTGCTTTCTCTATCCAGATTGGCGCTGTCATAGATTACACTCTTGCCTTCATTCAGGAATTTCATAGTCCTCATATAAGATTCCTCAAAGATACTTTTCCCATTATCCTCCCAACTAAATCCTCTTTCCTCTCTAATGTTATCTATTCCCACAATCGGAAAGCCAAGTCGGCCGGATAATTCTTCGGCCAACACCGTTTTACCAGAATAAGGCAGTCCACACATTATGTACAAAACAGGAGTCTTCATGAGAAAAGAATAGCACGAAATTCAAAAATCGTCCTACCTAGATATCAATTGATCCCGAGTCCTGAAATTATAATACTGGCTTCAAATTCTTTAACCGGAGTCAATAGATGGTGGTCAACAAACTTATCGCGATCGCCAAAACAAGTAATAAAACAGATACCAAAATGGCCATTGGAAGACCCGATTTTCTCTTCAAAGATCGAAACCCTTTGACTAAGCCAAAACCGATAAGGCCGATTATTGCCCAACCCAAGACTGTATAGAAAGAATCTTTCATATCATGGCGTACATTGTTTATACCCCTTAATC
>CAYQLI010000016.1:0-5797 GCA_964418355.1 uncultured Pseudomonadales bacterium
CGCCAGTTGAGCCGCAAAATGGACAGCCGTTACATCTGGGTATTTAGGGGCACTGGCCAGATGAAAATGCATGAGACCGTGAAATCTGGTTTTCGCCTCTTTCTCATCATCAGCACCCAAAATCCAATCTCCCATAAAACTTTTTACAGCCACCTCATCTCTTGTCCTCAATCCTTCCAGAGCAATTGGCGGCCGTATTTGTTTGTCATCCTCTAAGAGAGCAACTAACCCACCATGAAACTCCATCATTCCCGCTGAGTGGTAAAACATTGCATTGTGATCCCGAAACCCTTGGCGGGTAACATGGGTAAGGAAATGTGGATTCAGTCTCTGCCACAATCGGATATACTCATCGGTTGATAGGGTAGCCAAAACTTCTGGTGTCAGTAATTCCCTTTTTTCTTCGTCTGTGAGCGGAGTAGCCAATGACTTTTCCTTGTAGGCTTGGAGTAGCTCGTTAGCTCTTGGAATTCCCCTAAGTTTTTCTTCAAGACTGTCAAGTTCTTCTTCTGTTTCCGTTAAATTGTCCAGTATTTCATATCGTTGTGTTTTGAAATCACTTAGAGCCCCTTCAACTGCTGATACCGTTTTGTCTTTGAAGCCAAGCAATTTTTTCAGTTTTACGAGCTTGGATTTTGTTCTGGTGGCCAGCTCGGCAGACAATTGTCCCTGTTGTTTGTATATCTCATCCAATTGCTGCTCCTGAGTTTTCCTTTCTTCCTGTTTTACCGAAACCTGGTCTTGAGTGGCTCTGATATCAGTCTTTACCCGAACAATAGTGGCTGCGGTGACGTCTCTACCCACCTGGTCATGTTTTTTTGAGATAGTACGAGGATCAATAAGCTCGTTTTTTTCTCTAGTCAATGTACTCATATTACCTAGTTTAACCTAAGTCCGTATCCCATGCCATGATGTGACAAATCTGATCACCGATAGCTTTTGCTAGTCTGGCAGGAATATAATTTAGCCATGCGCGAACGACTCCGTCTCAGCCAAAGTGAGATCAAATTCTACAAACCGCTCATCGCTTCTTACCTCAAATACAGTTCGGTAGACAAGGTCTTTGCCAAAAAATTCCACAATACCGGTATTTCCTACCCCCACTTTCATCGCGTCCTAAACGAATGGGGGATCGTGAAATCAGCCGGTCCCCAAAGCCACCTTACTGAAGCTATTTTTTTCCTGACCGCCCTAACCAAAGGGAAACTCCCCCTCGAAGCCCTCTACAGAACCATGCCCCCATCACTGCGAATCTCCGCGGTGACTCTTCATCGAATCCTAAGCTACGTCAAGAAAGGTCTGACCAGGCGCCATGGCACGGCCCTGTTGGTTTCAAAAGAAAGTGATCCCGACTCAGTTCTGATCGGTCGCGACATCAGTACTTCGCGTCCCGAAATTGGTAAGCCGTTTGGTTCTTTATCTTTACCAATGACTTATGCCAAGGGCGATGAGAGCACAAAAGAATCAGTTCTGCGCACTCTCCAGCAGGAGGTTGCCGCCAGTCTGACAGTGAACCGTTGTCTGTCAGAAAAACTAATTTCCGACAATCCCAAAACTATCCTCACCATTGATATTGCCGATGTCCGTGTCAAAGTTTTTCGTGTGATTTTGCCGGACATCCTCGTGCCGCAACTCGATAGTTTTAAGCTCTCTGATTTTGCCTTTACACCCCTCACTGAAATTGCGAATCACGATCTTGAGTCACATTACCGCGCCGGAGTTCCCGAGATCTGCCAAGCCTATTTGGAAACCAGAGAAACAAAACCATCGGCCGCCCCGCACCTTGGCTCGCTTCTCAACCGTCGCCTGGCCCTTCTCCCCGCTCTCTCCTAACAAAAAATCCCGCTTTTTGGGCGGGATTTTCTGTTTCTTTGACCAAAGAATCTTATGGACTAATCAAGTTTAGACCTGGATCAGTTCCAATTTCGTATACGGTCGCTGAAGTTCCACCATCATTGCTGACAACCGGAGCATTATCGGTAGACTCCAAGTAACCATTGAGCTCATACGTAGCGCCATTACTTATGAAGGAGTAAATCATGCCTCCAGCAGCAATACTGGTCGTTCCGTCGGAAAGAACGGTCGCGTCCGTCGCTGATTGACGAGGATCAACTGGCAAAACAGACAGAAACTTGGAGACGTCCATGCCAACGTAGTTGGCTATATTACTCGCATCACGCGTTCCGGTTGAGGTTCCCGTGAAAGGAGCTGCCAAAGTTCCCGGCAAGGTCTTACCATCAGCGATTGAAAGATCGATCGCTTTACGAATTGTCGCCAAATCAGACAAACGAGTAGCATCACGGCCTTTCTTTTGGATCTCAGCCGGATTAATGGCTAAGACGATCAAAGTGGCCAGGATACCCAAGATTGCGATCACGACCAATAGTTCGATAAGTGTAAATCCTTTAGTTAGTACTTTTTTCATTCATTCTCACCTCCTTTCCGATAGCTAATTTAGTTATATCATTGTGGTCATGGTTTTAGTCAAAAGGTTCAGGTCGGGTTATCGGGCTAACGGCGGTCGGGGGAGAGATCTTTATGGATTGACGTAAGGTCTCAAAATTCACGAGTTTAAGTGACGGTACCGATGTATTTGAAGTTGTCTCAGCTATTTTGGGGATCAGGCTTGTCGCAAAAAGTCTGAAGGCCATAAAACCGACCAGTATCAAGAAAGCGATGATGCTAACGACTATTCGTAGATTAAGGTTTAAGGTAAGTTGGCTTTCCTGTTCTTTGATATTCATATTAGATTTTAAAATTCATCATCAAGGCCCCATTTAAAACCGCTTTCACGCCAATTTTGGTTTCGGGCTTCGTTAATGTCATTTTGTCGATTTTAAAAAAGTAGGGGAGACTCGAAAGATTTGAAAGAAAATTTGAAATACCCGCAAAACTTCCCTCCAGGGTGATCTGAGCTCCTAATCCGGCAATGTAATGACCCAAAACATCAACCGGCCCAGGGAAGTCATCAAAACCTAGGATGATCGTCAAATTTTGAGTCTTAGCCAGACTTTCGATCTGTGTTGCGAAAGCGGCGACATCTTTCTCGTTTGCCGGTAAAGTCTGTAACCATGAATTACCCAAGACTGAAAAGGTGGGCAGATTAGACTCCAGATCAGAAAGCTTCGCTTGGTTATTACTTAAGTTATTTACCCTTGCCTGAGTTTGACTCAAGGCCATCAATCGCCGTTGTGTCAAATAAAACATAAACAAGGCGACAGCTAGAAAAATGCCAAGAATAAAAATGTGGACAAGGGGTTGTTTGGTTTGTTTCATTTTGTTTGATTCGCAATTCTGAAATTAACCGCGGTTTCCTTTTCGAGGCTGCCAAAATAGAGCTTGCCATCGGCAAAATTTGATTGAGTTAAAAGTCGGTTGTAAAAATCCAAAACCAGTTGCCGCGAACCCGCAATGCCGGTGATCGCCCAAGAGCTTTTCGGATCAGCCAGTTTGATCGACCCCGCCGCCCTTGCATAAACCAAACTCGTCAAAGACAAACCCGGTGGTGTGATAGTGGCAATTTGCCGTAAAATCACATTTTCTCCACCGGTACTTTCCCGTAACCAGATCAACTGATCGGACAACAAGTTTAATTCAGTGGCAGATGAAATTAGTTCTTGATTTTGCGGCAGTGTTATCTGCTGCCGATAGCTCTCTCCCAAACTTTCCACCTCCTGCTGGCGCATCTGCGCCGATCGATAGATGTAGAACAAACCGGCAATTCCAAGAACGGTGAAAAAAATCAACAAGTTTAAAACCGCTTTCCAATTATTGATCAACCTTTCACGGATCACTGCCAGTCTAAACTCGAGCGGCAAGAGATTAAAAGAAGCCACCGGATCGAAAGTCTTCAGGGAAAGACCCTGGGTGGTATGAAGCAAGCTATGATCTTTCACCGCTCCTGACGATAAACGGCTGTTGGCTACCGAGGCGGCCACGTTCTGTGCCCGAAAAGCATCTACCAAGGCCTGAATCTGAGGATTAAATCCGGAAATAATGATTTCTCTCACCGGTCGGGTCGGATGTTTGGAATTGGAAAAAACAACATAATCACGAATGGCATTATTGATACCGCCTTTTTTACCGATCTCAGAATCAGGCAAATAGTCAGAAAAGCGGGGATTGCCATTGGTGATATAGGTAAATTCAGCAAAGTTGTCACCCAGATAGACCAAGAGCTGGTCCTTCCCTTTAAACTGGGCCTGCTTTACAACCCGAATATTGGCAAAGACGGCCGGCTCGATCGCAACCACCTGTAAACCAGTTGCCGAAACAGTGGTCAAATAAGACTGAATCACTGTTTTGGGGATAGCCGCCAGCAAGACCTCAATTTGACCTTCCGCGTCATGGCCGATGATCTGCCAGTCGGTTTCTACCCCGGAAGGCAATAGAGGCAACAGACTCCGCACCTGATAGTCAATGGCGTCCTCGATCTCCTTGCCGGCATATTTTGATAAAGTAAATTCCCGTAAAAAAACGCGGTTATCCGAAACTCCAACCACGACTTTTTCACCATACCTGATCGGGTGTGGTTTGGTCGAGGCTAATACTTGGTTGATCGTCTTGACCAGGCCGGTCGAATCCTTTATTTCACCGTTGATCACATATCCGGCCGGTATTGCCAGCTGTCCATAGCAAGAAAGCTTGCTTCCATCAGCAGAAATTTGGGAAACCTCGACGAAACGGTCAGTAAAATACAAGCCAATGGCAGGTTTGGCGGGCATAATCCTATTCTAACTCATATTTGACTAGTATTCTCTAACGCTAAGGACAGCCCAACCACCGCTCCCGGGCTCGACAATAGCACGGGCAAGGCTCGGGTCAAACTCGATCGTAGAATTATTTTCCACGAAGATTCTCTTCGCCAAAATTCCGGACAGGATTGAATTACTGTTGACATGAACGCAGCCGGTGAGAGCGACGAACACCACCGTCGCCGTATTTGAGGAGGTCTGGATCGCCGGGTCAACGTCGCACTGATCAAGGGAATTCTCAGAAATAAAAATCAGACCGGCACCCTGGGAGTTGCGCCGAAACTCGACGTTGCTACTCGCATGGATATGACCCTGACCAGCCGGATCATCAGTGTTTGACGCCACCACCACGATTGAATTTTTGCCAACGCTTTCAGCAGTGTAGAAAATGTTGTTAGAATCAACCGTAAAATCACCCGTGACCCAGACTGGACCGGTAAAGGTCATATTAGTGCCACTTGGCACAATCAAGTTTCCAACAATTTTTCTTCCACCCAAAGACTTTGTGCCGGCAGTACAGTCAGCAGAATCGCCCGTGCCGACGACACAATCACCGGTCCAAACACCACCCGATTGAGCTTGGTTTTTCCAATAAACAACATCTACGCTCGATAGGGGCACCGGTGGCGGTGCGGCACTGATTGAAAATGAGCCGGAATATGGACAATTACTCGGAGGTTGAGGCGCTTTGACATCCCCGCCGATCAGACAGGCAGACAAAGAATTAGCCCAGGCATTTTTCTGGACATAGACCCCACCTGTATCTGGGTTAGTCAAACCGCCAATATAATCCACCGCCCAAACGCTCCCAAAAATTCGTGATCCGGCATTTCCGGATGAGGTGGATTTCCCCCTGATCGCCCCATTTGAATAGATATTTCCACTGGTATTATTTGAACCCCGAACCACAGTCTGGCCTTCCAGATCAATACCCCCGACACCGGCCTGAAGTGCATAGGTGAAGCTGGCTTTACTTGAAGAAGAAGCCACAATTATCTCGAGATTTTTTATAATTCCAGCGGCATAGCCGGTTGATAGAATTG
>CAYQLI010000016.1:5807-12106 GCA_964418355.1 uncultured Pseudomonadales bacterium
ATCTCCACTGATTTGCGCCGAAGCGGTAGCATTCCCTCCGATCGCCAAATTGAGGATATAGCCAGGGTCGAAGTCCTGTCTCGCCCGCAGTCGCAACAACAGTTCATCTGCTCCCGCCCAGGCAGCGTACCAAGCCTGGTCCGAAGCGTGAATGGTTTCTTCGATTTGAACATTTGCTGTAGATAGACTACTACTGGCAATGGCGCTACTGATCGCCACCAAACCGATCAAGAGGATCATTACGAGACTAGCTTGGCCGGGATTTCTTTTTTTCATTAGTCAATTACATTAGTAAAGGTATCGGCAAAACTAATTTGGTAGTTTTCAAAAGGGAAAATCGTATTGATCACCCCGGAAGCAAAAATCTGTCTGCCTCCATTTGGCAAAGGTGTAACAGAGAAGGTAAATGAAGTGATTTCAGAATAACTTGGGAAAAACAGCGTCGTCGGAGTTAGGTTCGGGGTACACCCGGAAGCTAATATCTGGGAATAACGGATATTTTTATAAATCGAATCATAAACAAAACTCCAACACTCAGACGCCGAGGTGAGCAGGAGGGACGACCCCGTACCACCGACCACCGAAGCATTTTGGACCGCTTTTGAAATGGTCCGGGAAAACACACGGAGTGATTCCGTCGTCGTTGTGGTTGCCAAGGCAGAATCTCGCAAAGACAGTGTCGTAAAAACTAACCAAACTGAAGCCACGCTGATCACCGATAAAATGCTTAAACTTATGATCACTTCGAGCATTGAAACTCCTGCCTGCCCGGCTGAATGCATCGCTTTCGACGGGGCCTGATAGTTAATTCTCATTTTTTATTTCCAATAAGTAATAAAAGAGTTCACCTGATAAACTTTGTCTTGGTTGCCTTCTTTCCATGTCACTTTCACCGAAGCGTAAAAAGAGAGTGGGTCGGTCAATCCTCCTGCGGTCACCACATCACATATGGGCGTGTCACAAACTAAATCTCTCATCACCGGCGACAGAGTAATCGTTCTGGTAAATAACAAGCCGATAGTTTCAGATTCAGGGGCAAGTGTCCAGGTCCCGGAACTGATCACCGGATGAAAGTCTCCCACCGAAAGAGATAAAAAGTCCTTCGCCCGCACGCTCAAGAGAGCCTCCATTCCTTCTTTTGCCAATAGATTTGCCTGGCTGCGAACCTTATTCAAAGTCACCCCATTCGCGGCCAACGTATTCGCAGACAAGCTCCCGACTACGATCACCATCATCAGTGATATCGCCACGACTATTTCCACCAAAGAAAAACCCGCCATCTTGTCATTTCGACCAAGCGAAGCGCGTGGAGAAATCCCTTTATTAATTAACAATGCCATTTTGCTGGAATATTACTAACTCCGTATTTCCAATCGAGGTCAGGGTTAGCTGACACGGCAGGGCACAGCCGGTAAGTTGACCTGTTAGGGGGGTAAAACCCCAAGTAAACGAGCTTGGACTATAAGTGATACCGGCAGGGGATTGGAAACGGGTAATCTCACCCAAGTTTGACCTCAAGATGACCACCCCGGAGACCAAACTAATTTGATAACTCAGCTGATCTTTGTTGGCGATCGCTAGTTCCCTTCCGTACTGGAGCTGACTTCTGATCTCATCACCGGAGCTGCGCAACTTAAAGATTGCCTGAAGCTGGGAGAGCCCGACGATACCCGACGCCGTGATCGCCACCGTGATCGCGACCACCAAAACCAATTCAATAAAAGTGAAGCCTTTATTCACTTCAGAGTCGAGGTAATTTTGTAAATTGGAACAATCACGACCAGGGCCAAACCCAAAACCCCAAAACCCAAGATAAAGATCATGGCCGGCTCGATCAATGACAGCAGATTTCGCAGCGCCACCTCCAATTCTTCTTCGTAATAGGCGGCTAGCTTATCAAGGGTATTACCCAAATTTCCGGTTTTCTCTGCCCCTCTGATCAATCTGGTCATGATCGAAGGAAAAAGTTCCTTTTCGGAAAGGATCGAGTCAGCCAGGCTTTTTCCGGCAGTCAAATGGTCGTTGATCCGAATACAGGCGTCACGATAAAGCGGATTATCCAAACTCGCCGCCAAAATGTCGAATGACGAAACAATTTCCACCCCATAAATATAAAACCCACCCAAGACCCGAGCGAACCGGGCCAGGTTATAACGCATTACCAACGGTCCAATCACCGGCAATCTAAGGCTTAGCCGACCAAGAGAGCGAGATCCATAGGGGCTTTGCGAAAATCCGATCAGGGCCACAAATAGTAGCCCAATCAACACCAAGATCAAATACCAATAAGTGGCAAAAAAAGAGACGGTAGCGGCCAACGCCAAGGTATACCCGGGCAATTTTTGGCCGGAACTCTGGGCAAAAAGCAAGATCTTCGGCACTATCGAAACGCTGATGAAGATCATCACCGCAATCATGGCGGTCACCACAATGATCGGGTAGATCAAAGCCGATCTGACTTTGTTGGCCAAGTCATACTCACGCCTCAGCTGGACGGCCAGATAGCCCAAGCTATCAGCCAAAGTACCGCTGCTTTCACCTGCACGTACAACGGCTAAGTATGCCGGGGGAAAAATTTTTGGAAAACGGGCAAAGGAATCAGAAAGCTTCACTCCCGCCTGGACTTCCAGAATAATTTTACTGATGATCCTGCCGGAACCTGACGAGCTTTTTTGGTCCACAAAGGTAGAAAGGGCATCCAAAATCGGCAAACCGGCTTTGATCATGGAAGAAAGTTGGCTTGTGAAAAGAATTTTTTCGGTGACTGACATCCTCTCATTCAATTCCTGGTCCAAACGGATAAAAAAGTTCGTCAGAATCCCGATCTCCAGCGGATTTCTCTGCCGTAAATTCACCACCGTCAGACCTTGCTCAGTGAGCATTGTTTGCGCCTCTAACTCGGAACCGGCCTGTAATCGTCCGCTTTTATATTCGTCCCGGCTGACTGCTTTGTATTCAAATTCTGGCATGTGTCAAATTAGTCAAAAGTAACTCTCAACACTTCTTCTATCGTAGTAATACCAGCTGCCACCTTTGCCGCACCATCCAGGAGCATCGTATGCATCCCATTCCTGATCGCCGCGTCCTTTATTTTTTTGGCAGTCGACCTTTCCAAGATCAATTGGCGGATCTCATCGTTGATCGTAAAAAGCTCATAAAGACCGGTCCTGCCTGAAAAACCGGTATAGTTACAAAAATTACATCCGGGCGCCACCTTCGTTTCAGCCGGAATCGTTTTCGCCAAAAGCTCCTTTTCGGCAGGCTCCGAGACACTAGCCACCAAGTAACTTACTACATTCGGGTCAGTCGGTTTTGATACCTGACAATGCGTGCAAAGTTTTCGGATCAATCTTTGAGCAATCACCAATTCTAGAGTCGAAGCCACCAAAAATGGCTCAGCTCCGAGATCAATTAGTCTGGGGATCGCCCCCGAAGCATCGTTAGTGTGCAAAGTCGAAAGCACCAGATGTCCGGTCATGGCCGCGTTAGTAGAAATACCGGCGGTATCCGCATCACGAATTTCTCCGACCATGACGATATCCGGGTCCTGACGCAGGAGAGAACGTAATCCCTCTGCAAAAGAGAAATTGATTTGCGGATTGACCTGGGTCTGATTGATTCTTCTGATATGGTTCTCCACCGGATCTTCCACGGTCGAGATGTTCACCTCACCCGTATTTAACAAATTGAGCATAGTGTAAAGACTAGTCGTTTTTCCGGAACCGGTCGGCCCCGTCAAGAGGATCAGTCCATGGGGTCGCGTCAAGGCGCGTTTGATTTTGATCACACTGTCGGGATCGTATCCCAGGTCTTCCAAAGAAAATTCAGGCTGCCCACTCTCCAACAAACGCAGTACCACTTTTTCTCCTTCGACAGTAGGCAAAACTGAAACACGCAGGGAAACGACATCCCCCTCTTCCGACTCAAACTTAAAACGGCCGTCCTGGGGCAGACGGCTCTCATCAAGTTTCAGGGTGGACAAGATTTTTATACGGGCCACGATCGCCGCATGAAGATCCTTCGGTAAAGAGATCATATCGTGAAGGACACCGTCAATACGGTAACGCACCAGGACCAAATCAGGCAAAGCCTCGATATGGATGTCAGACGCCTCCTGGATCACCGAATACTCCAGCATTTGATTAACTGCTTCCACTACTGAGACGTCTTCAGCCAATTCCTGAAGCGTCACATGGCCATGCCTTTTCTTCGCCTGTTCCAGCAATTTGGCAAAAGTGTCGGCTAAACTGGATTTATATTGATGTAGCCCGAATTTGATATCCTTTTCAAAAGCCAAATAGGGGAGGATCGTCAGTCCGGTCACCTTTCGAATAAAGTTGATCGTTTCGAGATCCTTCGGGTCCTGCATCGCCAGATGCAGTGTTCCGTTTTCGCGCTTAAACGGCACCGCCCTACGCTCGCGAGCCAGTTCCTCCTTTACCAAGGCCAATACCTCCTTTGGAACGATGATCTGCTTGAGATCAACATAGCCTATCCCCATTGACTTAGCGATCATGTCTCCCAGAACACTCTTTGCAATCAGCTTCCGACCGATCAAGACGTCATGCAGGGGAACGGCGAGGTGTACCGAAGTTTTTTGGGCATCATCGAGGTCCTTTTCGGGAACCAGGTTGGCCGATTTCACCAAATTGTAGATATCGAAAAACATGGGGGCAGCCATATACTTTAACTTTACTATATTTAAATCGAGTTTGGGGTAAAATATAGATACTTTGCCGAGTCGTCTAATGGTAGGACGTCTCCCTTTGGAGGAGAATATTCCTGGTTCGAATCCAGGCTCGGCAACCCATCTTTCGCCCTGCCGGCAAGAATTTTCCTTGACTTACGAATGAGTGTATGGAATCCTTAAACCAGCATGGTTCGTGCCACCCCCAAACAAAAAATATTACTTTTGGTCTTGGCCTTCGTCTTTATCGTCGGTTCAATTGTCAGCTTTTATCTGATCCGTCAACAGACACGATTAACCTCCAAAGCCGCTGGTGTTCAAACCAATGATCAGCTGGCCAACACCGAGCTCTCTTTTATCACCCCCATTTATAATCGCTACCTTACCAATGGGGGAAACCTTGACGGACTTTTTGCCAACTCACTTAACTGGAGCACTGCCAACAGCCAATTGGTAGGAGTGTACCGCATCCTTTGTACCCAAGCAGCAGTTACAGCCGTAGTCAAGGGTTCATCACTCACCAGCAGCGATCCTTATGTCCAATATTTTTCTCGCCAGTACAATAGCGCCCAATTCAGAAGTGTGGCGGATAGCATCTTCGATGCCCATGTAAAACAAGCCGCCGGAGTGGATTGTCTCCTGGCCGCCAATCTATTCCGTAACGTTCTTTCCACTTCTCTGCGCGATACCATTCTCGATGATATCGTCTATCTTGCCCGAAAAGTCACCCGAGACTTTGATGCCGCCGGGGGAGTATTGCCATATTTCCAAAGCCGGGCCGCCGCCAATTACGGCGATTCCCAGGCCGAAGAAGCCCTTTCTGTCGCCGATTTTTATCATCTCCTCGCCAAACTCATGCCCAACTCCGGCCACGGCAGTCTAACCCCAACCGAGCGGACCGATTACTACAACCGCGCCAAACAGCTAATTGAATGGAGTTATTCCAAATGCGCCACGAATTGTTCCTTCCGGGGATCCCGCTGGCTCGTCAATAACCACCAAATGGATCCCAACCCCAATTACACCCTTTCTTTGCTCATCGGCTATGCCGAAGTCGCCATGGTCTACAACCAGTTAGGTCTACCACTGCCGGGCGACATTTTCACCAGCCCGATGCGGCTGGCCGTCGAGGCCATCGGTACCTCGCTCGACCAATATCTCACTCCCTCGTTCACTTTCAAAGGACCTTTCAATATAGTTGGTGCCACGGGAAATATCAAAACCACCTACGATTATTCCGGTACAAAATATACCATCGACAACTCCCCCAAATATCCGATCACGTCCGCCATCCCGACTGATAAAATCGATGGCATCCTGACCCAGGTTCCGCCCGGAACCAACACGAGCAAAATATATGTTCATGCCGGCAATAAATTGTGGAATTACAACTGCGATACCTTTTGTCGTGCCATATACGAGATCAGCCCCCTCTCGGAAATTTGGAAAAATATCGATACTACTTCACTGGCCGGAAACGGCTGGACAACCACTCCACCGCCGGCTGACCAGATCGATGCCCTTTCCCAATGGTATCTTCCGTTCAAATCGGACCTCAAAAGCTATATTTTCAGAAATAACCAGGTCTGGCACTATATTTGCTATGCCGCAG
>CAYQLI010000016.1:12125-13120 GCA_964418355.1 uncultured Pseudomonadales bacterium
TATCACTGCCTATATTATCCCAAACACCCGCAATGCCAGAAACTACGTTTTTCGCGGTAACCGTGTCTGGGCATATAACTGCGCGGATGTCGATACCGCCACGATCAGCTGCAACGCTTTTTATACCAAAGACCTAACTTCTTTCTGGCAACCGATCGGCGGCAATTGGAGTGCCGCGGGCTGGGGTACCACCCCTCCGCCAACCGATTACGTGGATTCGTTCCACCAATATTATCTACCGGACAATGTTACCCTCAAGTCTTATATCGTCAGAGGTAATACCATCTGGGCATATAACTGCACCCCTGCCGGCTGTAATCCCCTTTATGTCCAAAACCTGAATGACTTCTTCAAGAACATCAAAGATCAATATAAATGGCCACAATATCCTACCGGGGGAGTTGCCCAAATGACCGGCGTCTCTGATTGGGCCCATGACGGTACCATTCAAAATGCTGGTTACACGATTATGTATCTCTTAAACCCCTTCCTTGATCAGGTTCGTTATCAAAATCTTCAAAACGAGCAGGTCAGACGCGATCGCCAAAACAGTCCTCCTTATCCGGTTAATTACGAAAACAATGCCTGGAACTTCAATAACTTTGCCGGTACCAAATATACCTCACCCATTCTTATGCTCATGGACGGTTGGCGGCCAATTGATACAGCGACTGATGAACAGTACGACCTAACCGCCTGGGCGCCGCCCGATCTCAACGCCAAGATCAACTCTCATTGGTGGGACAATATGTTGGCCGCTCGAAATCACCTAACGGCCTATCTGGCGTTGTCTTCCAATCGCCTGATGGCTCCGTTTTCGGAACCACCGGTGACGCCAGGCTGCTTCCCCAGCACTACCTCCTCCTGGCAATCGACTCCCATTCCGGCCCAAAGCAGTACCTTTACCTTTGAGTATGACCTGACTCCCACCCAGGGAAACATCGACACCCTCGTCGGTCTTAGCAACAAAGCCCCAACTGCTTTCTCAGATCTGG
>CAYQLI010000017.1:0-11098 GCA_964418355.1 uncultured Pseudomonadales bacterium
CTCACACGAAGCAGGTTATCTTCCTCGAAGACGGCCAGATCGCGAAGATTTCCGACGCTGAAATCAGGCTCGAAAGCTATACCTCGGCCAAAGAGATCAAACCGACGATCCAGACGGTCGCCTGGACAGCCAAGAGTGCCTCGAGGGCCGGTTTTCCCCATTTCATGCTCAAAGAGATTTATGACCAGCCAGCAGTTCTCGCCAAGATCGCCGACTCAAAGGTAAAAGAAGCGCGGGAACTAGCCAAAACGATCGCCAAAGCCAAGAATGTCTTTGCGGTTGGCTGTGGGACGGCCAGTTATGCCGCCCTGGCCGGTCAGTATCTCTTCGCCCATATCGCCGGCAAGCAAGTGGTTCAGGCCATCGGCTCTGAATTTTATTATTACGATGGCTTTATTAATAACCGAAGCCTCTGTCTCGCCCTTTCTCAAAGCGGGGAGACCATTGATACCCTCCAATCGGTTAAGTTTGCCAAAGATCGCGGTGCAAAAGCTGTCAGCCTGGTCAACGTCAAAGGCAGCTCCCTCGATCGTCTTTCTGATGAAACAATCCTTCTAACGGCCGGTCCGGAAAAAGCCGTCGCCAGTACCAAGGCCTTCTCGGCCAAGGTCGCCATCCTGCTTCTTTCTGCCCACGCCCTCAATCGAAGGACTCCCCGCGGCGTGATCGAGATCAAACAGGCCACCCGCGCGATCAGGAAGATCCTCGATCTGAAATACCAAAAATACCTGAAGAAACTGGCCGAAAGACTCAAACATAGCAGTTCGATGTTCATCTTGGGTAGGGGAGTCAGCTATCCGGCCGCTCTCGAGGCCGCCCTGAAAATCAAAGAAGTAAGCTACATTCACGCCGAGGGCTTTGCGGCGGGGGAATTAAAACATGGTGTCATCGCCCTGATCAATCAAAACACGCCTTGCTTGGTTTTCGCCCCCAATGACGAGACGTATAGCGATGTCATTTCCGGTGCCATGGAAGTGAAGGCCCGCGGTGGGATCATCATCGGCATTTCCCATAAGCCCAACCCGATGTTTGATTTTTACCTCCCCGTCTCCGACTCCGGCAATGCCACCATTCTGCCCAATGTCGTCGTCGCTCAGTGTCTCGCCTACTATCTAGCCCTCGCTCGCGGCCTCGACCCGGACATGCCCAGGAATCTCGCCAAATCCGTCACCGTGAAATGAAATGAGCCAGGGGTGGGACTCGAACCCACGACCTGCGGTTTACGATACCGCCGCTCTACCTGCTGAGCTACCCTGGCATGGCTATATTTTACCAGGCAAAGCCGTATCCAACCGGAATTATCCTATAACTTGATTTGAGCCTAGATTTTTGCTAGGATAACGGTCCTAATGAGCAAAGAATTACTCCGGAAACCAGTCGGCATCGAAAATCCAAAGTGGTTGGATAAATTTTATTGTCAGTGGCAGGAAGAACATCCTGAAATCGAAGCCGTCATCGATCAAGGTGTCACGGATTTTGCGGCTTCAGAATATCTTGGCTGGGTGAAAGAGGGGCTGAGGCTGACCCATTTTGGTATTTATTTGGCCCAAATAACTTTTCCGAAACCATGTCAGAAGGTTGGATATCCTCCGATCAACGTTCGGGATATCGATCACATAGCCGTAACCCATGTTCCGGATAAGCGTCCGATCGAGATCGACATCGGCTATCGGGCTCTCCTAAAAATGAATGATATTTTTTCAGATGAAGGCATGGCGTACATCATTACTACTGCCGTGGAAGAGTACTCTCACTGGATCAGGGGGTTTTTAATGTGGACGGATCCACAAAGGGAAGATAAATTAAGACAAGACTTTGATGAATATAATGGCGCTCAAGCTGAACTAGACGCGGTTAGATCGGCAAAGGCACACGGAAAGACTTACTCAAAGGCTGAATATGCGGCATACTCCCGCCTTTTGGCGACGCCTGATGAGTTCATGGGCATTATCTGGCAAAGGAAAGTCTGTAAAACATTTTTTCCCTGGTCCGAGGTGACCAAACTCCTTCAGGAAGAATATGACCGGGCCTACCAATACAAGCTCAGTCGTCAGCGAGGCAGAGATAGTTCCACCCCGGTGTAGAGGCGACTTGGGTTAGCGCCGATTACTTTCTTATTCTCATTGTAGATCTTCGTCCAGGCGTAGCCGTCGCCATAAGCGCGCAGAGCGATGGACCAAAGGTGGTCACCCTTCACGGTCACATACTTCGCTCCCTCGATGGAGACTTTGGCCGTCTTGACCTCGGTCTTTACTTCTGCCTGCTTGACCTCCTGGGCGGCTTTTTCTTTCGCCGCCAATTCCGCCTTCATCTTCGGGGTCAAACGGACCTCGACCTTCGGGATCTTCAATTCATTGCCCGCGTAGATTACCCCGCTCTTATTCAGTTTGTTCTCCTTGATGATATCGACATAGTTATAGCCGGAGTTATAGAACTTCTCGGCGATATGCCAAAGGTCATCACCCTTCTTGACCTTATAGGTAGCCGGTAACTCTTTGCTCAATTGTTCCTCCGCCGACTCGACCGCTGATTCGTCGGTGATCTTCCCGCTCTTGTTGATCGATTTGAAGTAGTTAAAGATCATCGCGGCCATAATGACAACCACCACGCCTCCCATGATGGAACTGATAAGTCCCTCATTGATTTTTAGGGTTTTTAAAATGCGCTTGAGATTTTGCTCCATATCTATAACTACGGGTTAATAGTACCAACATCTTATAGACAAAAAATATAGTAGTCAAGCCCTCCCTTCAAGAACGAAAAAAGCCTGGCATGAGCGAACCCCATACCAGGCTGATGTAGTGCGCTTACTTCTTCCGAAGCAGCCACACCGCAACCGTTACGCCGCCGACGACGGTCAAGACTACGACAATTACCCAGCCTCCCATCATCAGCAACATCGGTCCCACCATCCAGGGCCACCACATGGAGATATCCTCCTTTCCTAGACAATGTGGTTGGATTATATCTTCTTTTTTCCCGACCTGATTCTTTTCTCGATCCCGCGCTGGCTAGTCGCATCCGTATCCCTGGCTTCGTAGTCGCCCGGGTTACGGGTACCCCGTACCCGATATTTCGAAATCATGTTGGCCGCCCTCTCATCTTCGGGGGGTAGATCACCCTTGATCTCGATTATCTTTCTGACTCTGGCATTACTTCCGGACATTACCTGGACTAGTTTAGTCACAGATAAGTGAACTTGTCAATTGAAGGGGGGCACCTGCCTCACCCGGTATGGGCAAACCCCACAGCAGGTAAAGGCTTTTCAGGCCTGAGTTACCCAATTCTATTCGCTTTGCATATTCCTCGGTCAACAACTTGGTTTTATCTTCTCTGGCAAATTCTATTAACCCGGTCACGGGTTCCAGGGCAAACTCCATTAGCTCTCTCATTTCCCCCAACCATTGGTCAAGATATTCGCTGCCTGAGGCGGTTTCAAGAAGCAAGAACTTCTGTCTTAACAGTCCGATCTTTCCGTCGGCAATGGTCGTCAGGTAGACAATTGCGGCGTCCGCGAAACCATCTCTTTCAAGCTCGTCCGTAAGATCGATCATGGCCAGGCCAAGCTCAGTCACGGCTTCGGTTATTTCGGCATATCTCAGATTTGCTCGCACCTCGGATGGAATCTTCCCAGCCTCAGTTTTCATAGGCCTATATTATACATCTTTCCAGTTTTTGTCCGTCCTGGTGCGGTGGATTTTCGAGAGTTCCCGCTCCTCCACCCGCCACTTTTCAAACGAGCCCCTGGTCCTGTTGTATGTCTGTTGACCGTCCTCTTTCACGAACGCTTTAAATTCGGCTAGCCAGCCACCGGGGGTTCTCCGTTTTGCGGCCCTGTTCCTGGTAAAGTGATAAACCACATAATCCCGATATAAAGCCAGTGATGAAAAGCCGATCAGGGGGGGCAGCCTTTTCCTCATTCGGACCAATACAGAATCAACTCCGGGACGTGGTTTGAAATCAGAACGAACGAACTCGTGAACCAAACTGATCTCAAAAAAGGGATAAGCCAGGATCGCCAACATCGTGTTTTGGCGATCATCAGCGACAAATTTATTGGCAGCTTCGGTTTGCATGACCAGATAACTGTCTGATGGAGGATTTTTGGCAAATAGCAGCTTCTTGAAGATGTCTCCGGTAATAGAGAAAGGGATATTGGAAAAAACCTTGAATGGTTGTGACTCCGGCAGGGGATGCGCGAGGAAGTTTCCCTCATGAAGTGAGAGATGCGGAAAGTTCGGGAATTTCTTTTGCAAGGCAGACAGAAGTTTCCGGTCCGCCTCGACGGCCGTCAATTTTCCACAGACATCCAAAAGCTGTTCGGTGATTATTCCCGTACCCGGTCCGATCTCTAGGACGTGATCCTTTCGAGAAATAGAAGAACCTCGGATCAGCTTGCTAACAAGCTCCCGATTCCAAAGAAAGTTTTGTGATAGAAGCTCCCGCCGTGTTCTGGACATAGCGGAACCTTCCGAAGAAGTTTGCACTCATAACAACTATATTCTATCAAAAAATCGTGCGCAAAACAAACTATAGGACTCAACACGCCGGTGGATTACAATAAAAGTATGTCTGCCGCGGTGGTATTGCTCTCTCTCATTTTCCTTTATCTCTCGCATCGGAAAATTGTTTCGGAGTTTTCCAAACTGATCCATAAATTCGGCGGCGGGCGGGGAGTGGTTATCTGGCTCTGGAGCATTATCTTCCTGCCGGGAACGATCTTTCATGAGATCGCTCACTTCCTGGTCGCCGCCGCGACCGGAGCCAGGACAGGCAAGATCGAGATCCTCCCGGAAGATCTGGAAGAGGAATGGGGGGTGGAAGAAAAAGGCGGGGGAGTTACCCTTGGCTATGTCCAGACCCAAAGGCTGAACCCGATCCGGGGATTCTTGGTTGGCATAGCACCTTTCATCTTCGGACTCGCCTTTTTGATCTGGCTAGCCTCGCTTCTCCGAACCAGTCTTGACGCAGGGAATTATTCTCTCTTTGCTCTCGAACTTTATCTCTTTTTTACGATCGCGAACTCCTTTTTCCCCAGCTGGGCGGATATCAAACAAACTCTGCCTCTCGTGGTCATTCTGCTGATCGCTGGCGTCGTCGCCCTCTTTTTTGGGTTCCAATTACGTTTCACCCAAGCCCGGCCTGAGATCGTCAACCTACTCGATATCATGAGTTTTGCCTTGCTCATCAGCGTGATCGTGAATACCTCCGTTCTGGGAATCTTACTTATCGCAAACCGCTTCATCAAACGCTGAAAAACTACTCTACTTAGGGACTTTTGCGATGCTTCTGAGTCTCAATCGCAGATTTCGTGATTTCCAGGTTACAGCTGTTATATTTTTTACACCAAGCCTCACATTTTTTGGCCGTTTCCTTATCCCGATAGTGCAGACCGCATTCCGGGCACTGATACAATTTCTCTGCCATAAGGCAATTATATCTAAATTACTTAAGAATTCCTCCGAGTCTTTCTAACATTTTTCTATGGCTTCTAAAAAGCTTTTCCTTTCGTCGGGGAAAGGCAGTAACTCAAGGGTCTCCTCCGCCGAAAACCAGCCATGATCGATGATCTTGTCCCAAGAACCAAATTCTTCATCACCGGTCAATTCAAGCAGCCAAAAGTAGGTTTCTCCTTCCAGGCCAGTTCGCGACGGTTTTTCCGGACCGTAGGTAAATCTATTTACCATCCTCGTACTTCTCAGATCTTCCTTCGTCACCGAAAGGCCGATCTCTTCCCCAATTTCCCGGATCAAACATTCTTCAAGGGTTTCACCCTCCTCCCTGGCGCCTCCTGGGAAAGTCCACATCCCGCTCTCGTGTTTCAAGAGCAGAAACTCAAGAATTCCATCTCTTTTTCGGTAGGGTATCGCCAAAGCTCCGTAGACAACTTCTTTCATGGGGATATTTTACTCCAATACCGCGCGGTGACTAGTTGGGGTTGCCAGATGATAAACTCAGAGCATGAGTTTACCCAAAGTTCGTTTTACAGCTGACCCCGAAGTCTCGGCTTTGTACGCCTCCTTTTTTTTGGCCGAGCCAAATGCTTTTAACGAATATG
The DNA here is from genome assembly GCA_964418355.1 of uncultured Pseudomonadales bacterium. Taxonomy (GTDB): domain Bacteria; phylum Patescibacteriota; class Microgenomatia; order UBA1400; family MFAQ01; genus 2-01-FULL-50-23. The sequence continues at coordinate 6,059 of CAYQLI010000017.1, forward strand.
CCGAGAAAATGATTTTTAGAGACCATCCGAGACTCAAAAAGATCTTGTCAAAAACCCCGGAAAGCAAAAAAGTTCGGACAATCAAGGATTATATTCACAAATACTGCAAGGAGAACGAAAATCGGATAAAACTTGCACTTGAAGAGCAAAAAAGCGCTTGGAATGAAGTTGGGGATAAGGTTCTGGCCACTTTGGCTTCAATTTTCAACACAGACTGGGAGGGGATTAGTGAATTAACCTGGGACGTCGGTGTTATTCAAATGTATCCGCGAGATTTGGACGAAAACCTATTTCAAACCTATTACGAACAGTACACATTTCAAGCCCTGCCGATGGCTTTGCACGAACTAACCCACTTTATTTACTTCAAAAAATGGAGAGAACTATTCCCCAATGACGCTGAAGACACATTCGAAGCGCCCCATCAGTTTTGGTTTCTAAGTGAGCTGATGGACCCAATAATAAATGCCGAAGAAAGACTGAGATTGCTGATCCCGGACGCCGAGATTTATCATGATCCGATGTACCACACGAATCCACTTGATGAAAAAAATAAAAATATCACCATCCATGGATATTTCACCCAAAAGTATCTTGAATATAAACAGGATGGGAAAACGATAGAAGATTTTCTAACGTTTGCGAGAGAAAAGATCCAGGAAATCAACTTCCAAGGCTTTGCCGACTAATTTTGTCAAAATAACTTGTAAAGACATCGATATCCGCCAATCTTTTTGAACCATCTGACTCAAGGGACATAACCAACCTTTTTAACCTTATCGGATCTGCGTCGGCAACATAAATTAACCAGCCTAAAATAGTTCCAGATAGTTCAGAGAAATAATCAGGTATGTGTGCCGTGGGTCCCTCCAGATCAACAAATGAACCTAATTCGGGGTGTTCTTCCAGACTCCTAATAACTACTCCAATCAATTGTGTTAGTTGATCTCCACTAGGATTTTCTCTACTCCAAATTTGTATTGCGACCTCTCTTTCGGCCAAGGCTCTCATGGGGGAAAATTATATATCTAGCCACATTCAAAATCAAACCTATAGAACTAATGTATAATATCTGTAATGGATAATAATGAAAGGATTAGGAAGATCCCATTAAACCCTGGAGAACTGAATAGGCTTACCGAAAACAACACAAAACCTTATATTCTTCGGGCTGGGACACAGGTAGAAGTTTCTTTAAGACGAAATGGTCATACTGCTCTAGAATTTGGCGCGCGAAGGGAAGACCTTCCAAAGACGGTGGGAACCTTTACGCTGGGTTCAGAAGTTCCTATTGTTGTTGATTCATATACCGAGGGAGGTGATGATTGGGAAATGTATTTGAAACCAACCTCCGAAGCTCTTCTAAGGGCAGGACGTGTGCTGCGCAAGCTTGAATCGGAAGAAGGAATGACGGAAGAAGCTCTTAGGATTTGTCGAGAAGGTCAAAAGTATATTGAACAAGGAGACTTAGATGAAATTGAAGGTAAGATTCAAAGAGACAATCCAGGTTTGGCGGATTCAATGACAAAAGCAGGACTGACAACCGTAGGATACGACATTGTCTTCCATTTGAAATCTTAGTACAGAAACGATCTTCAAGCCTACTGCTTTGAAATTCTCCGAGTAATGTCTTCAGCAGTTTCTTCTGGAGTCTGATTAGTGCTATCAATTATCTCGCCAAAAGTCGGAGCAGTAAGGCCGATCTCGTGATGATAGTTAATTCTCTTTTTCTCCCAGTCGTTAAGTTTTCTTTCTCTTCCATCTTTCAACAGAGAGTCTATTGACGGGGAGATGGTGAAAACAAAGATTTTCTCGTTTAAGTCTCTCAGCCCATCTTGAAGATAAAGATAATTTTTCTCCGAAAGTGGATAGGGAACTACTACGTTCAAACCATGTTTAACGAAGTTTCTAATTATCAAAACCGCATTTTCAAGGTTTATGGAAATAGCTTCGTCTAGCGGCATGAATTCAATAAAATCTCTGAGCGAATCTATCTCTATGTTTGCGGTGTTGGGAATTTTGGACGAGAGAAGTTTGGCGACCGTGGATTTTCCGGAACTAATCGTACCGTTAAGAAAAATGATCATAAACAGGATTATAACCGTATATGCTTGCAGGTCCACATATCTTTGCGGGCACTTCTGAACGATCTTCGAATCTATTGGTTGACCGAGACCAGCGACGAGGAGGAATAGATAAAAACGACTTTATGAAGAACTGAAACGGCTATATAATCCGAGTAAAGAAATGACCGAACAAGATATTAACAGGGGAAACAGAGAATATGCAATAGAACGGTATCAAGCTGCACTCAAGAACGAGTATATTTCCGAATGGCTGGGGGCTGCCTGTGACGACTGCTTAAAAGAAATGTTTAATCTCAAAAGCGTTCCCATTCCCAATGTTGACGACAATGGCGATCCTGGTGAATGTGCTTATTGTCATAAAAAAGTAAACCTAAGGACTGAAAGTGCCTGGGTTTTGAAAGTGTTGGCGTCGGAGGGTGGCAGAGAGAGACACCACTCTGGCTCCGAAAGTAAAATAAATAAAACGAATACAAACATAAAAGGAATTGAAGAAGCAATGGCTGAACGCAGAGCGTGGATGGACGAACGGATAGCGGAAGCAAGAGCCAAGGGCAACAAGGAGGAGTTCGACTTTGAGAAATACTGCTTATTGATGGGGGAAGGTGGGGAATGGTTGAAAGCTGCCAACGCAAAATGGTTGAAGGCTGTCAAGGAGGAGGAGATTGGCTTTTGGGAAAGATATACTCGGGAAACTTACTATTTAGGAGAGTTGCTATGCGATGAAGCCAGGGAGTTGTGGCGACAGGCAACCTCTATAGAACAGTTCGTTGAACTGATGAACGTTCAAGCTGATTACGAAGATTACCACCAGTATGATAATTAAGTTCGAGCCTCCAATGTGGGGTACCCAAATTAGTGCCTGAAAATTAGTGGCGGGGCTGACGGGACTCGAACCCGCGACCTTCTCCGTGACAGGGAGACGCGCTAACCAACTGCGCTACAGCCCCACGACCGCGCTAACCTCCGCCAGCTGGCGGATGCGCATTGACCCAAATTAGCTTATTGAGCCTGTCTATTATATAATATCCCTTGCGCTTAAGGGGATTCGGATAGTTTTCCTGTAGAACCAAGACGCCTGGTTAAATCATCTTAACCGTTTATTTGAAGGTGAGACTGGCACGATGATCGCTGGTCGCAAGAAAGGAGCCAATCATGGCTATGCGTTTGTACGTAGGGAATCTTCCCTATACTGTTAATCAGGCTAAATTGGAGGAGATCTTCTCCCCGTTTGGTACCATCGTCAGTGCGTCCGTAATCACTGACAAGTTCTCTGGCAGAAGCAAGGGCTTCGGCTTTGTCGAATTCGACAATGACGATGCTGCTAAGGAAGCTATCGCCAAACTCGACGGGACTGACATGGAAGGTCGTCCTCTTCGTGTTAACGAGGCCAAGCCTCGTGAAGAGAATTCCGCCCCTCGTAGTGGTGGATTCGGCGGAAGCCGAGGTGGATTCGGTGGAGGTAGTGGAGGCCGTGGAGGCTTTCGCCCCCGCCAATAATTAAGAATCAAATTTTAATTTCCAGGAAGCCCGCGCAAGCGGGCTTTTTGGTGGCTTGAACTATCGTTTACAATTGGGTACATGATCACCAATGCTGATATCGCCCAAACCCTCAGACGAGTCGCCGCAGTTTTTGATGTCAAAGATAATGACCATTTTCGCACCCGTGCCTATCAAAACGCCGCTAATGCCATCGAAAACCTGACAATTTCAGCGAAGGACCTTTACGAGCAGGGCAAGCTCGACGAGATTCCGGCAGTCGGCGAATCCTTGGCCGCCCACCTCAAGGAACTCTTTCACACTGGCAAGGTCAGGCACTTCGATCATGAACTGCAACGCGTCCCGGAAGGCATGTTTGCTCTGATGACCGTCCGCGGCGTCGGTCCCAAAACCGCCTACAAGCTCGCCACCAAGTTCAAACTCAATTCCGAAAAGACCGCTCTAAGTCAAGTAAAAAAACTCATTCTCTCCGGCAAACTGGCAGAGCTTCCCGGGATGGGCAAAAAATCGCAGGAGAAAATCAAGGCCTCGATTGAATCATCCTTCGTCAAAAATGAGCGGATGTTGTTTTCCGAGGCAGTCCCGGTCTCTGAGCAATTTCTGGACTATATCAGGAAGATAAAAGGAGTTGTCACCGCTGAGCCTCTAGGAAGTCTTAGAAGGCATGTGGCCACCATTGGGGATATTGATCTCGGCATTGCCACCAATAACCAACAGGAAGTGCAGGAGGCGGTCTTGAAATATGACCAAATCGACAAGGTTATCTCCTCAGGTGAGTCCATGACCCGAGTCATGCTAAAAACCGGTCACGAAGTTGACTTCAAAATTGCCAAACCAGAAGAGTGGGCCAGCCTCCTCCATCACTTCACCGGATCAAAGCTCCACAATATCGCCCTTCGTAGCTATTCCCTGGAAAAACATCTTTCTGTTTCGGAAGAAGGCATCAAGAACCTAAAAACAAACAAAAATTTTCTACCCAAAGACGAAAAAGAACTATACGCTCATCTGGGCTTGCCTTACATCCCTCCGGAACTGCGCGAGGGAGAGGAGGAACTAGATTACGCCAAAAAAGACAAAATCCCAACGCTGGTCGAACAGTCAGAAATAAAAGGGGACCTGCATGTTCACTCAGACTTTGATTTTGTAACCAGCCATGATCTAGGCCGAAGCAAACTCTCAGAGTATTTGGACCGTGCTCGTGAGCTTCACTATGAATATCTCGGCATTAGCGACCATAACCCAAAATTTAGTGGTCTATCAGAAGCCGATAAGAAAAAAATCCTTGAAGCACGAAAGAACTACTTACTTACTCAATATCATGAATATGAAAAGCGTGTGAAAACGGGAGTACCAAAATTACTCATAGGCCTAGAGATAGATATTAGAAGTGATGGAGAATTGGCTTTGGAGGAAAATCTGCTTTCTTCCCTGGACTATTGCATTGTCTCGATCCACA
>CAYQLI010000017.1:11108-13035 GCA_964418355.1 uncultured Pseudomonadales bacterium
TTGACCTCTCAAAAGAAGAAAATACTGCCCGCATCATCAAGGCGCTCAGCCAACCCAAGGCGGTCATTCTCGGTCATCCCACGACCAGAAAATTGAATCAACGTCCAGGTATTGATGCTGACTGGGGCAAAATCATTAAATTCTGCCAGGAAAATCATAAGTGCCTGGAAGTGAATGGCACCCCTGACCGACTCGATCTGCCTGATGACCTTATCAAGATGGCGGTCAGAGCCGGAGTGAAGCTGGTGATTGATTCGGATAGTCACGAAGTTTCTCAGCTGGACTTTGTGAAGTATGGCGTCTGGACAGCTCGCCGCGGCTGGTGCACCAAGAAGGATGTCGTCAACACCCTTTCCTTTACCGACTTGCAATCGGTGTTAAGATTAAAATAATATGTCACCTCAACTGATCATCCTGGCCGTCGTCGTCCTCCTGGCCTTCTACATCATTTCCGTCTACAACTGGTTTCAAACCAACCTTACTCGGATCAGCGCGAGTGTCCAGGAGATCGGCAACCAACTGAAACGTCAGGCGAACCTGATCCCCAATCTGGAAACCTCGGCCAAAGCCTATCTCAAACACGAAAAGGATATTTACAAATCCCTGACCGACGCCAGAAAAGCGATCGAAACTGCCGCCGGCAGCCGTAATATGGCCGACGTGGATAAAGCCGCTGACAAAGTCTCGGCCCTTTTACCCAAACTGACGGTATTAGTCGAAAGTAATCCTGAACTGAAAGGGGAGAAGGTTGTCAGCCGGCTGATGGATGAACTACGTGATACCGCCGACAAACTCACCTACGCCCGCCGCGTCCTGATAGATCTCTCGGCTGACTTTAATGCCAGGTTGATCACTTTCCCGAGCAAGCTGGTTGCCGGGATGTTTGGTTTCAAAGCCCAGGCTGGATTGACAACTCCAACAAAAGGAACTCACCTCGCTGTCAGCGAAAAAGAGACCAAAGATCAAAAGATTTCATTGTGAAGAATTATTACGAACTGGTTGATGCCAACAAGTTTAGAAGCAACCTGGTGATCCTGGGCTTCATTACTTTTATTGCTGTAGCCGCCTATTTTATCGGCTATGCCCTGGGCTATGGCTGGGGTTTTGTCGGTTACGCTCTCATCTTTTCCGGTCTAACCAGTCTGACCAGCTACTATTACTCCGATAAGATCATCTTGTCCCTTTCCAGTGCTAAACCAGCCAAAAGAAGCGAGCATTTTGACTTCTACACTGTGACCGAAAACCTCTCCAAGGTCGCTCACATACCGATGCCAGCTCTCTATGTCATCGAAGACACCGCGATGAATGCTTTTGCTACCGGCCGCGACCCAAAGCATGCCGTCCTCGTTGCGACCACCGGGATACTAGCCAAACTTAACCGCACCGAACTCGAGGGCGTCATCGGTCACGAACTTTCCCACGTCAAAAACTACGATATTCGCCTGATGGGGATCGTCACTATCCTGATCGGCATCATCACCCTCATGGCCGATTACCTACTGCGTTTTAGTTTTTATGGTGGCCGCCGCCGGGACCGGGAAGAAAGCGGTCAGCTACAGGTCATCTTTATGTTGGTGGGTCTCGTCTTGGCCTTGCTCTCACCCCTGATTGCCCAGCTTATCAAGCTCGCCATCTCCCGCCGTCGCGAGTTTCTCGCCGATGCTTCCTCCGTTCAACTCACAAAATACCCCGAAGGACTTGCCCGGGCTCTCGAAAAACTTGGCACCGATCGCGAGCCCCTCGAGGCGGCGAACAAAGCCACCGCCCATCTCTACATCGTCAATCCCTTGAAAAATCACCACGATGCTGTGGGCTGGTTCGCCGGCCTTTTCAACACCCACCCGCCCATCGCCGAAAGAATCAAAGCACTCAGAAGCTAGCATTTTTCTTCAGAAATATCCTAAAATGAAACTGTGGACCCGAATAA
>CAYQLI010000018.1:0-4127 GCA_964418355.1 uncultured Pseudomonadales bacterium
CGAGGACAGAATGAATACTACCTTCAGGTGAAAAATTTGGCCGGTAATTCAGTGACTGTTTCCGGGGTAAGATTGAAAATAGTCACTCAGTAACGCATAATGCGATTAGAGTTAATCTAGGATGAAAATGCCAAAAGTATTAGTTGCTGAAGACGAAAAAGCGTTGGCGCGGGCCTTGGAGCTGAAGCTAACCAAGGCCGGATTTTCGGTTTCTATCGTGGTGGATGGGGGCTCGGCTCTGACTGCATTGCAGAAGGAGCATTTTGATATTCTGCTCCTTGATATCATGATGCCGAACAAAGACGGCTTTGCGGTGATGAGTGAAATGAAGGCGAAGAAGATCCATGTGCCGGTAGTGATTCTTTCCAATTTGGGCCAGACCGAAGATGAAAGAAAGGCGAAGGAATTGGGGGCGGTGGACTACTGGGTCAAGGCGGATATTTCTCTCATGGAGGTAGTGAATCGGATTAGGAAACTGTTGGATATGCCAGTATGAAAACAAAACCTGCCCAAATTCGCAAAAGCTCCGTTCCCCAAACCACCCAAGTAAAGATCGAAGATATTCTGGTCAAAGGCAACTACGTTACCGCCGAAGATATCAAGAAGGCACAGGATTATGCCGCATCACATGATGTGGCAGTCACGGACTATCTCCTGGCAGAAGGCATCATTTCCAAAAGACTTTTGGGGCAAGCTACCGCGGAAAATTTCGGGGTGCCTTTTGCTGATCTTGAATTGAAACCGCCAACTCGGGAACAGGTTCTAAAAATTGGTGAAACTGTGGCCAGGAAACACGATGTTTTACTTTTTGAAGATGAACCAAAAGCGGTGATAGTGGCGACAAGTGATCCGATGCAAGCTGGCCTTGCGGAGGAATTGGATCAGATATTTACCGGTAAAACGGTGAAGATAGCATATGCGCCAAAAGATCAGATCGATATTTTTCTCAAAGCCTACGAAGAACCATTGGTAATGCGGATCATTGAAGCGATTGGCGGAGGAACGAAGGTGGCTCCGGAAATAATTAAGGAGATTTTTGACGATGCTCTGACGCGGCACACCTCTGATGTCCATTTTGAACCACAGGAAGAAGAGGTGATTGTTCGGTTCCGCATTGACGGTGTCCTTCATATCGTCGGAAAACTGCCCCGGGAAACCTACGAAAACATCCTAACCAGGATCAAGATCCAGGCTCATCTGCGGATTGATGAACATTTTGCGGCCCAAGACGGGGCGATCCGTTTCAAGAGTAAAGAGGGGGAGCGGGCAATTGATATGCGTGTTTCGATCGTGCCGACCCTGGATGGTGAGACGGTAGCGATCCGCATCCTATCTGGTTATGTCCGCAGTATGAGTCTGGAGGATCTGGGGCTGTCTCCCGAGCATCAACAGATATTGGCGGTGGCGGCCAAGCGGCCCTTCGGTATGATTCTGGCCACTGGTCCGACGGGGTCCGGCAAGACGACGACCCTATATGCGCTCTTGAAAACGCAGAACCATCCGGAAGTGAATATCACGACCATCGAAGATCCGGTCGAGTACAAAATCCCGAGAGTCAATCAGATCCAGGTGAATCCCCAGACTGACTTGACCTTTGCGAAGGGTTTGCGCTCGATCGTCCGTCAGGACCCGAACATTATCCTGGTTGGGGAGGTGCGCGATCTTGAGACAGCCGAAATTGCGGTAAACGCGGCCTTGACAGGGCACTTAATGCTGTCGTCCTTTCATGCAAATGATGCCGCGACGACAATTCCGCGCCTATTGAATATGGGAGTGGAGCCTTTTATGCTGGCATCAACCTTGGAACTAGTAGTAGCCCAGCGGCTGGTGCGAAAAATCTGCGAAAGCTGTCGTTACAGTTATGACCTCAAGGAGAGCGAACTTAAAAAAACTTTCCCCAATGCGGATGAGTATTTTGAAAAGAATGCCACCCTCTATCGGGGCAAAGGTTGTTCGGTTTGTAATGGTACTGGCTACAAGGGAAGGACGGCGATTTTTGAGATGATCCAGATGACGCCGCAACTGCGCGATCTGATCCTGACAAATCCGTCGCTCCAGCAGGTGGAAGCTGTCGCACGAAAGCAGGGGGCAAAAGTTATGTTCGAGGATGGTATTGATAAGGTCAAAAACGGAGTTACCACGATCGAGGAATTATTAAGAGTGGCGATCCCACCCAAAGTTCATAAAGAGAAATAAGATGGAAGTGGAAAAGAAGAAAGACAATTTCGCCTCCCAGTTTTCTTTGAAAAGGAGAAGAAAGTTTCCTTTATTGCCCGTCTTGAGGCGGGTAGCGACAAGGAGCTATTCATGGAAAACCTGTCTCTCTTGTTGGCTTCCGGTATGGACACGGTTTCGGCGCTGACTGCTCTCAGACAGGAAGCAAAGACAGGCGGTATGAGGCTGATTATCGGTCAGATGTTAAGCGACATTGAGTCGGGGACGGTCTTATCTGTTGCTCTGGAGAAAACCGGTTTGTTTGGAGCCAACATTGTGTCGCTCATTAAGATAGGCGAGGAGACTGGTAAACTATCCGAGAATCTGAAGGTGGTATCTGATCAGCTGCAGAAGGAAAGGTCGTTTCGAAGTAAAATTTCTTCGGCGATGATGTACCCAGTCTTCGTTTTGTCGCTGACCCTGATCGTAGGTGTCTCGATCGCCTGGATCATACTGCCGCGTCTGGCCACTGTTTTTGCCGATTTGGATATCCAGTTGCCCCTAATTACGAAGTTTTTGATTGACGTTGGCGTTTTCCTGAATCAGTACGGAGCTGTCTTTGTTCCGAGTTTTATCTTTGGAGTCTTACTGCTGATCTATTTCATTTTCGTCTTCCCTAAAACAAAATTCATTGGCCAGGAACTGCTTTTCTCATTTCCGGGAATTTCTGAATTAGTGGGACAGGTTGAATTGGCCCGTTTCGGCTTCATGCTCGGGAACCTGCTTTCTGCCGGGCTACCGATAGTCACGGCTTTTGATTCACTGATTGATGTGACAACCTTCAAGTCTTATCGAAAACTGTACAAATTTTTGCGCGATCGGGTCGAGGAGGGTAACTCATTTGCCAAAAGTTTTGCGGCCTATGAAGGCATCAACCGGCTGATCCCGCCATCAATCCAGCAGATGGTCGTGGCGGCGGAACAATCGGGTTTCCTGGCTGATACTTTGCTGAAAATCGGGGAGAGGTTTGAAGAAAAAACAGACGTGACGACAAAGAACCTCTCGACCATCCTGGAACCAATCCTGTTGGTGATTGTCTGGTTCGGGGTGGCTGGGGTGGCTCTGGCGGTGATTTTGCCGATCTACTCCCTGATTGGCGGTTTTACCGAAGCGACCCAACCGCCAAGTTTTGTCAGTCCAAGTGTTACGGTTTCAGTATCACCCACACCGACCGAGGCGCCTACACCGACGCCAAAGGTTACCATGCTCCAGGTATTGCCGATCCAGATCGGTTACCTGAATGTGCGGCAGGAGCCGAGTACAGCGGCGACAATATTAGGAAGAGCTGTGCCGGGGGATAGCTTCGAATTTAAGACAAGGCAAGGAGATTGGTATCAAATTGTTTTTAAGGATGGTTTAGGATGGGTAAACGCGACTTATGTCCAGGAATTGCCATAGAAATGGCTTTACTTTGGTGGAGATGCTCTTGGCAGTGGCGCTAATTGGGGTTTTGGCTGGTATCGGAGCACCGATCATGACACGGTCGTTGACCAAAAACGATCTGGACGTGGCGGTTGTCTCTTTGGCACAGTCATGGCGACGGGGACAGGGGCTTTCTATGGCTAATGAAGGCAATTCCTTATGGGGTGTGAAGGTGTCTGCTGGTTCAATAACTCTATTTAAGGGTGCCACTTTCGCAAGCAGGGATGCAGACTACGATGAGATTTTTAGTTTGCCGACGACGATTTCGGTTTCCGGTGTGGTGACGGAGATCACCTTTAGCAAACTGACGGGTACACCATCGGCAACGGGGACGGTGTCGCTGTCCAATTTTGCTGAAACGTTAACTCTAACTATTAATAGTAAAGGAACAGTGAGTTACTAATGACTTATTTTTGTCATTCCGAGCGAAACGAAGTGAAGCCGAGGAATCGCTTAAAGAAAGGGATTTCTCCACGCGCTTCGCTTGGTCG
>CAYQLI010000018.1:4137-12756 GCA_964418355.1 uncultured Pseudomonadales bacterium
GAAACGTTAACTCTAACTACTAATAGTAAAGGAACAGTATCTTACTAACTATGGCTCGGATACCCACAATAAGCCGCAATTCTTTTTCTGGGTTTTCTGCGGTGGATGTGTTGCTGGCGGCGGCGCTACTCGGTTTGCTGGTGATGGCCATGATTGGCTCTTTAATTTTTGGGGAACAAAGCAGCCAGGTTTCCGGAGCGAGGGGACGGGCGATTTTGGTTGCCGAAGAAGGATTGGAAGCGGTCCGCAATATTCGAGACAATAGCTTTGGAAATATGATTAATGGTACTTATGGTTTGGCGGTATCGGGAGGTGTGTGGACTTTCTCCGGAAGTAGCGACCTGACCGATATTTTTACCCGTGCGATCACGATTGCCGATTCGACTGTTTCAGCTAGTTTTAAGTTGGTGACCGCCCTGGTTACTTGGCAGCAAACTGCCCAAAGACCAGGATCAGTCGAGTTGAAAACAGAAATGACCAATTGGCGCTCCAGCTCGGGTGCGCCGACTTCCTGTGTGACCTATTGTCAGTCACTGGGAACGTATGCGTCTGGTGTTTGCCGAGCCACCACTTGTCTTGGAGGAGAAACCCATGAAGCGGGAGGGGATGTTTTTTGTATTGCCGGGCCATTAAACACGTGTTGTTGTAACTAATGAAAGATAACAGAGGATTTACTCTAGTCGAATTACTGCTTTATGTAGGTTTGCTTTCCATGGTGATATTTTCGGCCGCGCTTTTCCTATCTCTGATATTGCAGTCGAGGATGAAAAATCAAGTGGTAGCTGAGGTAGAGCAGCAGGGTGTCTTGGCCGTGATGCGGATCATGCAGGTGGTGAGGAACTCGACTCTGATCAACACTCCGGCCGTGGGATCGTCCGGTTCGACCCTTTCAGTTAACCTGCCTCAAGCCGCCCTGAGTCCGACCGTGTTTGTCCTTTCGGGTGGGACGATTACCATGACAGAAGGGGTGGGCACGGCGGTGAGTTTGACCAATAATTTGGTAAGTGTGACCGGCCTAATCTTTTCCAACGTCAGCCGGGCCAGTACCCCCGGGACGGTGAGAATTCAGTTTACTATCTCTTATATCAATAATTCCGGGAGAAACGAATTTGATTATTCAAAAACATTTGACAGCGATGCCAGCCTTAGAGATAACTAAAATGAAGGGTTATGTGGCGCTTATTAGCGTACTAATTGTTAGCGCTATCGCGGTAGTGGCGGTAACGGGGGTCATACTTCTTGGTCTGTCTTGGTCGAGGACAAGTTTCACTACCCAACAATCATTTCAGGCAAAAGCTTTGGCAGATGCCTGTGTGGAAGAGGCGCTCCAGCAAGTCAAGGACTCGATCCCGTTTGCGGGGAATGGCACCCTAACCTTTGGGCAAGGAAGCTGTGCTTACACGGTGACCAATAACGGGGCCCAGAATCGAAGTGTCGTTTCTATGGGGACAGTCGGAACAGTCGTCCGCAAGGTGAGTGTGAGTATCACTGCGATCAATCCCCAGATCGCAGTCAGTTCGTGGCAGGAAGTGGCTGATTAGCGTGGTTGGTCTTGTGATTGAGGAATTGGACTACGGCAATGGCGAGGACGAAGTGGGCCAGGACAAAGATAAAGTCAACGTAATTACCGTTCCAGTATGATTGGTTGCTGGTGGAGTAGGCGAAAAGAACATCGCCGACCGTGGTTAGCAGATAGGCTGTGGTCAGGAAAGTTAGATAACGAAAACCATTTGCTCTTTGCTGTTGGAGGAGCGTTAGTGACAGGGCGGCCAGGAGAGCATCGGCAAAGGGATAGGTAAAGGAAAGCAAATTTACGAGAATTGGTTGGGAAAGGTCCATGGTGAATAACAGGAAAGAGGTGGTAAAGGAGGCAAAGATCAGCGAGAGGAAGACAAAGGTGATGATGGTTTCCAGACTCCATTTTGGTTTGACGCCAGTATCGATAGATAAAAGGATGGCGAATTGGCAAGGATAATAGAGGAGCCAGAAAATGTCACCAATGCCGGGGAAGGGGGCGGGGAAGTGTTTGAAAATATTGAAGTATGACCAAATGAGTTGGGCAATCGTAAGTGAGCTAAAAGTAATGATCCACAATAGGAGGGTTTTGCCCAGACGGGGGGCTTTTCTAAGATTGCTTAGGGAGTGGATCAGGGGGAGGAGAAAAAAGAGTCCGGAGGTGAGATTGTAGTAATAGTTGAGTGGCTCCCCATGATTGGGCGTGACCGAGAGCCAGATGGTCCAGAGAAGGTGGCTGATGAGAATGATGATGTAAACCGGTATCATAAATCAGATTAAGAGGTGGGTAGTTGTTTTCAGTTTAACACGAGACATTGACTTTTTTGGTCGGACAAATGAGAATGAAGTTATGAAAAGAATCCTGCCCAGGGGTTTTACTTTGATCGAGGTTTTGTTGGTTATCGGGTTGATCGCGATTCTTGCGGCGATCGTGATTTTGGCAATCAATCCAAGTAAGCAGTTGGCTGATGCGAGAAACGCCCAAAGGAGGGTAGATGTTAATACAATTCTGAACGCGTCTTATCAGTATGCGATTGATAATAATGGCTCTGTCCCGGCAACAATCACGACCACAGCTACGGGCATTTGTAAGACAGGTGGAACCTGTACTGGTCTGATTGATCTGACCGTATTGACTACGAGCGAAAAATATCTCACCTCGATTCCGTTCGATCCCTCGACCTCGACGACGAATTCAACTAACTACAACATTAGCAAATCGGTAAACGGAAGAATAACAGTGGCGGCGCCTGGTGCGGAGAATGGAATAACGATCACGGTGACGCGCTAGGAAAAAATGAAACTGCCCATTAGAACCAAAGTAGCGGTAATTACCTCGCTGATTATTATTTTCTTGGGTCTTCTGTCTTCTTTTTTTGTCTATTTCGTTACCAGAAAATCCCTATTGGATGAGAGGAGGCAGACGCTTCTGACTTTGGTGACAGAAAGGGCAAACGCCTTGTCAAAAACCATGCTGGTGGGTGAGGATGTGGCCAAGTTAGTCTCTGAAGCTGGTTTGATCAAGAGGTTTTTGGCTAACCCAAAGTTGGCTCCGGATGAAACCATGAATGTTTATCTGGAGCATTTTAACCTCAGAAATGAGTTTTCGGCCGTGTACTTGATGACGGCAACGGGGAGTGCAGTCGCCTCGACAGACCGGACTTTTGTCGGGAATAACTATAGTTTTAGAAATTACTTCAAGGACGCAGTTTCCAAGGGGTCGGGTAGGGAAGTGGCGATTGGGGTAACCAGTAAAAAACAAGGCTTCTACTTTTCTTTTCCGGTGAAGGATGAGAAGGGTACATTCTTGGGGGTGGCAGTCGCAAAAATGAAGAACGAACCTTTTGATGACGTGATCATGTCAGACGAGGTATCGAAACTGGGGGAGTCCCTCTTGGTTGATGACGACGGGATAATTCTTTTTTCCAGTAAGCCTGAATGGATTTTCCGGACATTGACACAGATCGGCCCGGAAAGGTTGGCGGAAATAATTGCGGGTAGGAAATTTGAAGGTTCTGCTTTGACCCCCTTGACTTATGGCGATGTTTTTGAGGCGATGAACACCTATCAGCATCCGACGGTTTTGTCCATCTTTGATCGGGAAGAAAAGAGGGATGAAATCATCAGCCTGGCGAAAATAGACGAGAGTCGGTTTTTTTTAATCCTGGAAAGTGGTGTCAATGAGGTGACTAGGCAATCCCTGATGCTTTCGTTGGCGATCGCCGGTTTTGTTTTGCTGACAGCACTGGTGACGAATGGCCTAGCAGTAGGCTTTCTGGAACGGTCTCTCCGACCGATTGATGTTTTGATGAAGGCGGTGAGGCAGGTCAGTAGCGGGGACTTTAGCGCCAACTTTGCAATAAAGACCGGAGATGAGTTTGAAGAATTTGGGGGAGTCTTTAATCAAATGGTAACCAGGCTTAAAGACTCGTACTCGGATCTTTCCAAATTCAAACGGGCAGTGGAAAACGCCAGTAGTCACATCATCATCACTGATCCCGAGGCGAAGATCGTTTATGCGAATGAGGCGGCCTATCGGATCACCGGCTATTCGCATGAAGAAATGATTGGGAATAACCCTAGGCTTTGGGGAGGGCAGATGGGGAAAGAGTTCTACCAAAAAATGTGGCAGCAGATCAAATTTGAGAAAAAGCCATTCCGAAGCGAGATAAGGAATAAGAGAAAGAATGGTGAACTCTACACAGCGATCATGACGATCTCACCGATCCTGGACGAAAAAAACAATCTGCTCGGTTTTATTGGCCTGGAAGATGATATTACCGACAGAATAAAAGCGGAGGAGGCCCTCCGGGTAAGCGAAGAAAGATTCCGGTCGCTGATTACTAATAGTAGTGACGTGATTGCTTTGTTATCCAAGGATGGTGTTTATACCTATGTTAGTCCGGCGGTTGTAAGAGTGTTGGGATTTGCTCCGGAACATTTCTTAAACAAGGGCAGTTTGGAATTTGTTCATCCGGAGGAGCGCGAAGCCACAAAGACGATGTTGGCTGATCTGATGAAGAGTCCGGGAAGTTCCAAGAAATTTCAGGTTCGCATGATGCATCAAGATGGAACTTGGCATTGGATCGAATCGGTAGGAACCAATGGTATGGGTATCGCTGGTGTTGACGCAGTGATTGTTAATTATCGTGATATCAGTGATCGTAAATTGACGGAGGAAAAATTGGCGGGAGAGTCGAGAAGACTTGCAGAGGAGAAGGCGAAGGATGAGGTGATCCTGTCCTCTATCGGAGAGGGAGTGGTCGTGGTAGATGAGAGCGATAGTCTTGGCGAATCCCGAGGCAGGGGCGCTACTGGGCTGGAAACCGAATGAACTGGTGGGCAAAAGTTATCAGGATGCTTGGAAAGTTAGGGATAACATGGGGAACGAAGTGGCGAATCGGCCGATTCTGAAGGCTTTGGCTAGCGGCGAAACCATCGCGACCGGCGAATATCTTTATACAGGTAAAAACAATAACGTTTTCCCTGTGTTTATTACCGTTTCTCCAATTATTCAGGAAGGCAAAGTGGTCGGTGTGATAGATGTCTTCCGGGATATCACGAAAGAAAAAACGATAGACAGGGCCAAATCAGAGTTCGTCTCGTTGGCGAGTCACCAGCTAAGAACGCCTCTTTCAGCGGTGAACTGGTATGCTGAAATGCTGCTCTCAGGTGACCTCGGGGCGGTTGATCCGAACCAAAAGAAATATCTCGAGGAGATCTATGATGCGAATCGGAGAATGGTGGAGTTGGTGAATGCCCTGCTCAACGTCAGTAGGATAGACTTGGGGACATTTGCGATCGAACCGGAAGAGTTGGCGCTCGACAAATTGGCCAAAAACGTCATTTCCGAACTCCAACCACAGATAGTCTATAAAAAACTTCAATTGGGAGAACATTACGACCCCCTCCTGCCGACGATCAAGGCAGATCCAAAATTAACCAGGATCATCTTCCAGAATCTTCTGTCAAACTCGGCCAGGTACACCGCTGATGGAGGGAAGATTGATCTGGAACTGAAATTGGCCAAATCCGGCTCAGATGTTGGTGATCGGAAAGCCGCTTATGACGGGATACTCATCAAAGTGTCTGATAATGGTTTCGGGATCCCGGAAAATGTGAAAGAGAAGGTGTTTGCCAAGCTTTTCCGGGCTGATAATGCCAAGGTCAGGGTGCCGGAAGGGACGGGGCTCGGGCTCTACATTGTCAAGTCAATCGTTGACGCGGTCTCAGGATCTATCTGGTTTGATTCAGTCGAGAATCAGGGGACGACTTTCTATGTCTTGCTACCTCTGGCGGGTATGCCGAAGAAAGAGGGGACGAAGCAACTGAACTATGATACCTTAGGTAGGGTCTTCGCCTAGTTGAAGATTGGTGGCTGGGGTCTTATAATTCTTCCATGGGAAAAGAAGACGGTCGTGGACGCGTATTTAGTGCGGCAGATGATTACCGCGGGCCGCCGCCAATCGAAGGCGACGTTGGTCGTTTTAAGAAAATTCTTAGGGGAGATGTCAGGAAAAATTTGGGTAAATATATTGGTCATGATGAGATGTGGGGAGTATCGGATCCAGACGGACAGGGTAAGCGGGTAGTATCAATTCCAGTTGATACTATTGAATTGCCAACATTTCGGAATGGAAGGGGTCGGGGGGGAGTGGGTCAGGGAGAAGGCGAACCGGGGACTCCGCTGGGTCCCGGTGAACCGGGTCATCAGGATGGCCAGGCTGGGCGTGAAGGAGGACAGCATGCTCTAGAGGTCGAGCTTGACGAAATTTTGGATATGATCGAAGAAGAGGTGGACCTCGGCGAAATGAAGCCAAGTAAAACCGGGAATATCATTGGTGGATATAAATATAAAGTAAAGAGCGTGACAACGGTGCCGGGGCCAGGCTTTTTATTTAAGAAGTCGTACAAAAATGCCTTGCATGAAACGAGTGGTGATCGGGAAAAAGCAGTTATCCTGGCCAGAGCAAAGCCGCATCGGAGATTCCGCAGTTCAGAAAGAGTGGAGATACCAACGGCACGCGGAGTGGTTATTATTATCTTGGATGTTTCCGGTTCGATGACGGCAGAAAAGAAGGCCTTGATGCGAAAGACAGTTGGCTATTACATGGCCATGCTCCACCGCCATTATCCCACACTTGAGGTGCGCTATATTGTTCATGATGTTAATGCAAAGGAAGTCAGTGAAGAAACGGCGATGCATATACGCGAGAGTGGCGGAACAAAGATCTCGGCTGGAATTGAGTATTGCCGGAATATGATCGCAAACGAATATGTGGATGATGACTGGAATATCTTTGCGCTGAATTTTTCCGACGGAGAAAATTGGGGTGAAGATGATGATGAGAGATGTCTCAATTTAATCGAAGGCATGCTGTCCAAACTGCGGAGTTATTGTTATGTAGAACTCCAGGGCTCAAATACCCATCTAAAACGGATATTTGACCATTTGGCTACCAGAAAAGGTGGAAAAGAAGGTAATGGACGGGTGGAGACTATCAGAATTGATCAAAGGGAGCATGTCCTGGAAGCGATTCGGAGGATTGCCGGAAAAAAGAAAAAGAAGTAACAAATTGTGATATTCTCAAGAAATGGCAAGGATTAGCCGAGCAGAATTTTTGAATCTTACCAAAGTTTTTTGCTTAGGGGCTGCTGGTCTATTAATTCCTTCATGTGCTCCGAGTCAGGGCAGTGTGCCTGAGATTGAGGTGGCGACAAGTTTGCCACCTACCCTTGTACCGCCGAAAAATACCGCCACGGCCGTCATCCCTAGAGAAAGTACTCCGACCGCGCCCGCAGCGACGAATCGGTGGAATAATTTGGAAACAAGCGAGCCGCCTTTTGCCACGCCTGACGGACCAATTGTCTCTGAATCGGGACTTATCCTAGACGATCGGACAGTCATCGCTCTCACCGCAGCTGAAGCGGCGGTACGTTCCATGCCTGGTCCATATTCTTGGGATGAATACCGGACCTGCTCTACTTTTATCTCTTCTTACTTGGGAGAATTTGGTTTCCCCATTAGTGACAGAAATGGCAAGTCGGCTGATTCACCTGATCCTTTTCCGTGGAGCGGGACGCTCTCTCAGGTCGAATGGCTGGAACGGAACTCTCCGGACGATGTCCATAAGCCCGACTTGATCGACTTTCTTCAGGGCCGGCTCTGGGACCAGCTTTCTCCTGGGGTAGTGATTTATCTAACGACAGCCTTGGGTCATAACGGTTTCGACACTTATTACCATGTGGCGGCACTGGTAGGCTATCATGTAGATGGTGAACCTCAGTTTGCGGAAATGGCCCGCGGAATGCGAAACCCCAGCGCCGAGCGGACGTTTTCCCAATTGGCCAAGTTATATGGAAGAAAGGAGGACGGGTCTTGGGATGTCACCCCCACCTATTCCGATCCATTGAAGGTGGCCTGGTTCGATCCGTTTGCGGTTATTAGAGATATAATTTAAAAAATATGAATAGAAGGGAATTTTTGAAACTATGTGGTGGTTTGGGGGGAGCCGCTGTTCTACGCTTGCCTCGGCCAGCTGTCCCCCGGCTTCGTGGTGTCGATAACGGTGAATTGAAAGAAAAGGGTCCTCTTGGGTATGGAGCGGATCTTGATTTGACGTATTTTTGGGACGGCAATGTTTATATCCTGCAGCCGGATCGAGGCAGGGTCAGGGTGAGCGCCAGCCTATTTATCGAAAAGTGGACGACCTTTAATTATGATGTGGATATTGGCCCGAAGAGTCCGAAGGTGATCATTCTTCCTAGGAATGTGACTCAGTTGGAATGGAATTCATCGGAGGCGATCTATGAATTGGGGACACTCGTACTGCGACCGGGGGATGAGTTTGCTTTTACGGAGGAGATCGATCCTTTTGACCCATTGACTCCGAGCGAATATGGCGAAAAAGGCAAGCAGGGTGATGGCTATATTAATTTTCTTAATGGTATCTGCAACGCGGCGACGACATTTGGGGAGGTGCTGGGGATAGTGATAGAGGTGGAAGGAGTTTGGATACCTCTTTTCATCGCCCGTCCGACAAGCATTCAGCCCCACAACTATGCTCACAACCCTGCTTATTATGATTATGCCTACCACGGTTT
>CAYQLI010000019.1:0-7374 GCA_964418355.1 uncultured Pseudomonadales bacterium
TGGTCCTGGCGGTCTTTACTCTCCTTTCCCCCTGGCCGGTTCTCCTTCTGCCGCTTTTGGCCCTGGTTCTCACTTTCTCCCGCGCCTCCTTTCTCGCCCTGGCTTTCGGTCTACTTTACCTTGGTGTGGCCAAGAAAAAATTCAAACTCTTATTTCTCCTCATCATCTTGGGACTTACTCTTTACCTCGTTCCCAAACCCTTCGGTGAAGGGGTCAATCTCACCCGGACCTTCTCCATCGTCAGTCGCTTCCGGAATCAGCAAACTGCCTTCAGTCTCTTTCTGAAAAATCCCATTTTTGGCGTCGGCTTTAATTCACTAAAGTCGGCCGGAAGCACAGAGATTCCCAATCTGTCGAGTGGAGTAGACAATAGTCTTCTTCTCGTCCTCACCACTACCGGCCTGGTCGGCTTCACCACATTTCTCTATTTATTGAAATCAATTTGGCGTTCGACAAAAGCCATCGCCCCTCGCGCGGCCCTGGTCGCTATTTTCACCCATTCGCTCTTCAATAACAGTCTTTTCTATTCCTGGATTCTTGTGGTGATCTTTGCTCTCGTCAACCTTCGGCCTAAAAAGTCAGTTTAACCTTCACTATCTTCTCCGCGACATTTCCGGCTCTATCAACAGCCTTCACTGTGACATCATTGTCACCCTGGTTCAGGCGGACGGTCACTGTGAATTTGCCTTCGGCATCCACCCTGGCAAAATTGCCATTCACTGGCACAGTCGCGTCGGGTTTACTGACCTTGCCCGAGAAAGGCACGTTCTGGTTTTTCTGGCCGAAGATCTCCGTACCGTCAGAGGGCGATTCCACTGTCAGAAGTACACCGCTCTTATCAAAAATCACTGCTTTCACCGCCGACTGACTTTCATTACCGGCTTTGTCGCGGGCCCTTACTTGGATCCTGTTTTCGCCCTCGACTAG
Organism: uncultured Pseudomonadales bacterium; assembly: GCA_964418355.1. Lineage (GTDB taxonomy): Bacteria > Patescibacteriota > Microgenomatia > UBA1400 > MFAQ01 > 2-01-FULL-50-23. The sequence continues at coordinate 928 of CAYQLI010000019.1, forward strand.
TTTTAGTTCGACCCTGAAAGCCCCTTTATCGTCACTCTTGTCACTGTTCGCCAGCTCATCATTCCGATAGATATTGATCTCGACATCCGCCTCGGTGAACCCCTCGACTTGAATGCCCGCCGAGTTCGTCGCTTCTGGAAGGGGAAAGAGAGTCGGCGTTTGCGGCGGCACAATATCATCACTACTATTTATATCCGTCACCTTAGGTCCTGTTGGACCGGCCAGAAAATTGATGAACCAGGGCAGTCCCCACTTGAACATAACGACGACGAAGACCACGGCGAGAACTCCCCAAAGTAGTCCCGAACCACCCTTCCTTTTCCGCGTGGAAAAACGTGCTCCTGCCATAGCTACATCATATCAAATGATCTGTTCGACTCTGGGACCAACCATTTTTTTATAGTCTTCCGACTTCATCGCGATTGAGAAACTCCGGTCACCGGCATTGAAGATGATCTTCTCGTTCTCAAAAAGTGTCGGATCGGCAACGACCGGCAGATCAAAAAGGTTTCCGAAAGGCGGCACTCCGCCGGGGACAACTCCACCGGTGATTGTCTTTACTTCTTCCTCAGTGGCGAACCTGATGTCGCGGGCGCCAAAATAAGTTTTTACTTTTCCTATATCAAACCGCTTATCTCCGGGCAGTACCAACATGGCAAAGAATTTTTCTTTCTCCGATTTCTTCACCCGCACGATCATAGCTTTCGCCCCCTGGGCCAAAGAGTAGCCCGTTCTTACTTTCGCGGCCTCCTCACTCGTCCTAACTGGCTCATGTTCAAAAGTCTCGTGCCAATACCCGCCGTTCTTCAGCAGGGCCAGTATTTTTGAAACAACTTCGTGATATTCCATATCTGGGAGCGGGATACGGGAATTGAACCCGTCACTATACCTTGGGAAGGTATCGTTATACCGATTAACTAATCCCGCTTACTCTGAAATTATACAGCTTCAAGAAAATCTGGTATCATCCGCCCATATGAGTAACAAACACGCTGAAAGGGAAAACCCAATTGTTGATCAAATTGCCCGCTTAAATCAATTGGAAAAGTTAGTTCCATCCGAACAGGACACCCAAAACTACGGTCTCAATGAGGATGAAATGGCCGACGCCTGCCTACATTTTGGGTACCCTCATTTATTCGATATTTCACCCTATCTTCAATTAATCGTCACTGTCTTACGCAAACGACGTGCCGAAAAACCAGGAAAGCTTCTCTCAGTTCGGGACTTTTCCGAATTCGTGGCCCTAATGATGGAAGACAATGGCACTCTTACGAATGGAGTTCTTCGTGAAATGAGGGAGGCGGGAATGATCAAGATCACCAACCGCGACCGTGTCCGCATCAAGTTCTAATTGAATAAGATATATTCCCAACATGGCATCACCGGAAGAAGAACACCAAGAACAACCTGAAATAACACAACCTGAAGATGGCGCTGAGGGGGAGCCAGTTGAGATGACCCCGACCGCCTGGGAAATGGAGCTCCGCACCACCTATGTGAGGATCAAGGCCCAGATCGAAAAAGTAAAAGATGATCAAGATAAATTGAATTTTGTTCTCGAAGACCCAAACCTCAGGGTCTATCCCTATGAGGATGAGCACGGTGTTCATTTGGCATTACAGGAAAAGGGGACGCTCAGCTACCTGACTACGGCTGCTCCCGATCCAATTCCGGAGGGAGGTGTCCTGGTCAGTGTCGTTTATTACCGCTCATTTTTGGACAATTACTACAAAAAGTATTCAAGCCAACTCGCCGGGATCGAGGGCCTTCTCAAAGATATGCAAAAACAGCGTGATGATCTGGATGTCAGAGTCAGTTATTTTCGGGATGACCAAGGCTTCGGCCTGGAAGCCAACGAAAAAGAACCAATGGGCTTTATTGTGAACAGATAAAAAATCCTCTCGGAAAAATTCTTCCCCTTACTTCTTTGAGCAGATAGAGATGGGTTGGCTTTCCGTCCCGGCAGATAGCTACATATTTATCCAAAAACTGATTCGCAGGCGATTGAGCCGGTGGATAGTATAGGAAAGTCGGCGGCTTGGTCGCAAAACTCTCCTCGATCTTTTTGGTCACGTACGGATTCTCATACATCCAGGGGTGATAGTAAACGAATTCATTTGCCGGCGGTAGACCGCTTAGCCGGTACAGAAAAGTATCCGCCGAGGCCACAAAAAGCTCTGTCTCTTTATCTCCATTTGCTTCCAAAAACGAGCCAACTTCGGTCAGATAAATCGGGTACCTGGAAAACTCTGCTTGAACTTTCAGTCTTCCCCAGGCAAGCCATGCTATCGCGATCAGGGAGATCACCAGGACAACCATCCGAGAAAACTGCTTCTTTTCGGAAAGAATTAGGGTAAATAACAAGACCAACATGGCAAACCAAGGCAAGAGATGGAATTCCTGGTAATAAACCGTGCGCGCCGGACTGCTGTGGAAACCCGCCATTCCTAAGATAAAGAGAGCCAGCAAGGCCTCTTTGTATTTTCCGGAAACGAGTAGGAGAACCAGACCGTAGACCAAACCCAAGGCTAGGATCTTGATCACAAAGAGACTGGGGTTCACGATGGGGTTAGCCAAAGCCAGCAGTGGACCGAGAAAAACACCGACCGAGCGGTATTTTGAGGTCGAGAGCGCATCGGGAATGTAGTAACGCAGATTGATAAAGACAGTTTGATAAAGGTAGTCAAAAACCGGAACATAGAAAAGTACTAGGGCCAATACTGGCAAAGCCCCAAGAATTAGTTTCGGAGGCGAAGTCCTCCGCGCTAACATCAACGCGTAGAAAGCTACCAGCGGCCAAAGCGGCGCGAACAAAAACACGATCAAGGACAGACAAAAGCCGGAAAAATAAGGGGAGATATTATGTTTGAGGAAGACTTCCGCACTTACCCAAAGCAGGGGAAAGATCACCAAAGACTCGGCAAAAAAGAAATGTCCCAGGAAAAAGATCTTGGTGAATTCAATGATGAAGGCGGCGACGAAAAACCATGGCCCAAAGAAAAAAATGAAGATGCCCCACCAGGCGATTGACCAAAACGAGATAAAAACCCGGTGGACAATAGTGAGACCGGAAATATCACTTCTGAGGGAGACTTTTTGAATAATGTTGCTGATGATGTAGGGCAGAGGCTGATGGTGGGTAAAGAAGTCCCGGTAGATCTTCCGGTCTCCGTTCATATTCCCGGCGATAACGATGTCCTCCTCCTCATCCACATAGTGACTGGACAAAGAATCGGCAGAAAGCCGGAACGAAACCACGATATTCACAAAATATAGTGCGGCCAAGCCCAGCACAACATATAAGGAGATCCTTTTTTCTTTCATCTAATTGGCAATATCATACCTCAAGGAAAAAAAGCCGGGTGCTCATGACACCCGGCCTCTTTCTTTACGGAAAAATTACTTCCCGTCGAGCTAACTCTAGCGCTCTGGAAGCTCGCTTTACCCCTGCCAAATATTTCTTCGGCAAACCCTCGGGATAGAGAGCCCCGAGCCGTTCCGGATGCAGCCAAGTCAGGTGGTAAGTGTCGAGCCACTTTCCACCACGCCAGGTCGAACGGGGCTCCGTTCCCCAGACGGTATAGCCTACTCGTTCAAGGGCTTTGAACGAGCCCGGGTTTTGGGTGCGCACCGAACTTCGGATGATGCTCCGGTTGAGGTAATCCGCCGCGAACAACGTCCGAGCCAGGTGAGCCGCGCTGGCCACACCTTTTCCCCACCAATCCTGACGCCAGATGATGATCCCGCTTGAGCAGGAATTCATCCGGTCATTGATATGGTGGAGGCCGGTTACGCCGATTGCCTGGTCACTTCCATCAGGCTGGATCGCCCAAATACAGCTATCCTGGTCCTTCAGGTTCTTCTCGTACCACTCGAGCTCATTCTCAAGTGTTTGGCCGAAAAGTCCCATCGTGTTCATATGGGTCTTCATCGAGGAGAAGTATTTCACTAATTCAGAAATATCCTCCTTGCAGAAGGGTCGCAAATGAACCGTCAGTCCCTTATGGCTAACGATCATATTCATTCCATACATAGTTGCCTCCTATATGGCTAATTGTTAACGTTCAAACCAAACAAAACTACTCATGAGATAGCCTTGTTTGGCCGGGTGAGACTCCGAAAGGGGAATTAAAAAAGCCTCCTTACGGAGGCTCAATCAGAAAAGAAGATTATCTCTCTATGCCTCCATTGGGATACCAAAATCGACACCCAAATACTGGGTGGCTGGTTTAATAGAGTTGAAGCACATTTCGTACATCATGCGGCTATTATAGCATGGGGAGCCTATAGCCTGTCTTTGGCAAGGCGTGGGCTTTTTTGTTACGATAATGTCAATATATGTACAACTTTGCCCCCGAAGGTTACAAATGCCCGCTTTGCCTGACCGCCAAGGGCATCGAGAATAAGGAGACGATGGCAGTCAAGGCTGATATTATCTACCAGGACGACCTGGTTTTTGCCATGGTCAATTCCAAATTTGTGGGTAATAATCCCGGCCACGTCATCATTGTCCCAAACGAACACTACGAAAATATTTTCGATCTTCCCAGTAATATCGGTCATCGGATCTTTGATATCGCCAAGCAAATTGCTCTCGCAATGAAAGCGGTCAGAAAATGTGGTGGAGTGATGACCTTTCAGAATAATGGACTCGCCAGCGGCCAGCATGCCTTTCACTTTCATTTCCACGTTCTACCTCGTTTCAGTGACGACAAATTCAACGAAAACGGAGCCGGCGCACGGGTCACCACACCAGAGGAAAGACTTCCATATGCCAATGATCTGAGGCAATATTTTCAAGAGAACCCTGTCCGGTTAGGCTGATGCCATCCAGAAGGGCCTTAACCCTGATAGAATAAAATTTAATGAAAGAACCAACCGAAGCTGAGATAAAACACATGAAGGTTGCCGGACATTTGGGCGGACTGTATTACAAGCAGAAATCCCTAGTGGCAGAGGAGATCATCAAAGATGCCACTGCAAGGGTAACCTATGGCGTAAGGAAAGGTGAGCAAAAAGAAGCCGTCGAGAGACTGATCGGCGCCCTGACCCCGAAAGAAGAGGAAAAACCAACCCCTTGACGGATCAAAAAATGGTATTCTAAATACATGAAGAAAAAGAAAAAGCAGTCTCCCTGGGAGGTTACCCCTTTTGCCAAAGTACTTTTGGCACTTTTGGTCCTCTCCCTCGCCGTCCTGGTGACCTTCCTCAAAAAATAAGCTCAGATGGTATAGTAACGAATGGCAAATTTTTGTAATGGTTGTGGTCTTTGCTGCAAACTCTTTCTCATCAATCTTTCCAAGGAAGAATATCAGTCTGGCAAATACCGGACGATGTTTGAGGGATTCGGCATGATCCCTGTTTTTGCCAAGGTCAAGGAGTGTGGCGCCAATCTCCTGGCCCAAAAGGCTGACGGCAGCTGTATTTATCTCACCGGCAGTAAATGCGGAATTCATTCTGACCGGCCGAAAGTTTGCCGGGACTTCTTCTGTACCTCCATCGCCAAAAGGTTCGAAAAGATGGTGGAGATCATCAAAGAAAGTGATATCGAAAAAATTTCCTCAATCACCCCATAATAATTGACTCCAACCCGGATTTGGGTTATCATTCCCCTCGCGCACCTAATATCCTAATTTGTGGCTGAAAGGAGAAAATTTAGCCATGAGTAGCTACACGCAGTTGCTCCAAAAGTATAACGAGGCCGAAGGCCCCGAAGAGGCGGAGCTCAAGATCCTCCGCCAAACCGCCATCGAACTTCTCAGTCAGATGGCGACGGATACTCGGCGGATCGCCTTCCGGGACGAGGAAATGGCCTATGATCTACTGGCCGCCTACTATACCGAGAAGATGACCAACAGCGGCTACCGCTTGCTCAAAGGTGAGCCGCCGGCATTGGCAATCAAGCTGGCCAATAAGGTCATTGGTCGGTCACCGGGCGCTTACCGGGTCATTGTCGTCTGGCAGCCGGGATACGTGGACATCTACTATGTCCCCGCGCCGGTCAACAACCTCCGCGGAGAAGCGACCCTCGTCCTGATAGACGCTTCCGAAGTGGGCGCCACTCGCGGCGCCAACGAGACCGATGCAGACATCGCCGCCTAGGGGTGGTGCAAACACATGGTGTGGGTCGCCTCAGGCGACCCACACCAGCAATTCTCAAGTAGGGCTAATCGTGTTTTGGATGAAGTTTCCGATAGAGGAGTGTTGCCTGGTCAAAAATAGCCTGGCCGATGGTTCCCCAATTCAAGTAATCGTTGATCTCCTCCGGCGAAACAAACTTACGCTCATGGAAGTGGCCATTATCAGGGTCCGGAGTCTGAGGTAGGACTTCGTCAACCTCGCAATAGTAGCGGAGTTGAAAGAAATCGTTTCCCTTGGCCTTGTTCGGATTATCCCCGTCTACATATTGAACTCTATGACCTCCCAAAAGGATCAAGTTTTTTA
>CAYQLI010000019.1:7384-8086 GCA_964418355.1 uncultured Pseudomonadales bacterium
CTCGGCTTCCTCGACGACCTCCCGCCTGAGTGTTTCTTCGGCCGACTCACCTGTTTCCACCGTTCCACCGGCAAGACTCCAACTCTGACCGGGTAGAGACTGAATCAATATCTTTCCTTCATCATTAAAGCAAACGGCATAGACCTGATTAAAGGGTTTGAAATCCTCCAAGTTATTGCCCGGATACCAAGTCAGTCTGACCTGATGCCCTTCCCAAGAAATCAGCTTACTGACTAAATTGTTTTCGGCCATGGATAGATTATATCTGAGACTAGTTCAAAAGCACGATCGCCAAGTTCAATACCGAGGCGAAACCAACCCAAAAAAGATAGGGGATCATTAGATACCCCGCCGTTTTGTCAATTTTCGAAAACTTCAACGTAGTGATGAGGATCGTTCCCCAGAGAACAATAATCTCGATTAACGCCAGGAACGGATTTCGGAGGCCGAAGAATAGATATGACCAGGTGACATTCAAGATCAACTGAACGCCAAAAAGGGCTACCGCATCGGCAACGTCTTTCTTTTTCAGGCCCTTATTCCAAACCAGGTACAAGGCGTACCCCATCAGAATAAAAAGAAAGGTCCAAACCGGTCCGAAAACCCAGGCGGGTGGATTAAAAGCTGGTTTCGTCAGAGTCGGGTACCACCAGGACACCGACTGGGCGGTGTACAGGGAACCCGCCCCACCTGCGACCAAAC
>CAYQLI010000019.1:8096-11951 GCA_964418355.1 uncultured Pseudomonadales bacterium
CAAGTCGCGATCGAGAGGATCAGTCTTTTCCGATTTACTTTCACCAATACAGTATAGCGAAAAAATCTACCTTACTTTCACCCCGTATCTTTTGGCCAAAGCCAGAAGCTTATCCGTAAATGCCCCGCCGATGATGTCTGCCTGGTCCACCTCGTGATCCTTGGCCCAACGGAGAGTGTCCTCGACCAAAGCTCCGATATCAGCATCAGATGTCATTGCCAAACTAGGGTCGTGGTCTATCCGGCCGATGTTGAATTCGCGGCATTTGACGCACGAGCCGCACTGAGTCTGGTACATCGGGAAACTCGGGGCCACTCGTTGCCACTTTTCTCTTCTTTCTCTCCGGTGTGGTTTCGGTGCAAAGCAATTAACCACCAATGGCAGCCAATCAGGATGGTGTTCGGCTAGATCGGTAATTGCCTGCATGTCTGATGTATCCCGCCATGCCGCTTTCACCGGAATGTCCATTTCGGCAAGCAGCTGATTGAAATAATGCCATGAGGATTCTTTAGTGGTAAAAGGAACATTGGGAACATCTTCAGAGTAAAAACCCCCCTCGAGGACCACACTCGAGGCACCGAACTTCAATGCCAAGGGAACAGCCATACCGACGATGAACAAATCCCGCGAACGCATGACACTTTTTCCAAAACTTTTCGAACTGTTTAGCAGATCAATCATCTTCAACGAAAAACCCCAAGCCTCGCTTTGTTTTGCTGTCACGTCACGTTCATCAGCAAAATTGGCCCGGTTCATACCTGCGATGTGGACCGCCAGGACATTGGCGATACCATATTCATCAATCATCCAGTCCAAATTCCACATCGAGTCTTTGCCGCCGGAGTAGGCTACTGCGGCCCGCTCATCCGAGATTTCTCCCATAACCGGTAAGTAGTCAGAAACTCTCGCCAAACGGGGATTGGTCGGGGCAAATTTTGGCGCGTTTCTGCCTTCGGAGGCGTACATCGCACCAATAAGCTCCCGGAATCGGGTCGGCACAGCAAAATCCGTGGTTATTTTTTCGGGGAAATAGGGCGCGATCAGATGCATCAAGCCCAGGAAGCGGAAAAGCCCGGTCGAGAGTTCGTCATTTGGGAACTCGCTTCTGATCCCGAGTCGTTCATTTCTGCCCAGTTCTCGCTCCATCGTCAGCTCAAGCTCGCCGGTAGCCGAAACGACAAATCTTTCTTTGCTCATAACTGGCCCGAATTGTAGCTTCGTCCTGTGCCTAATGCAAATTCTCCCCACTTGCGCCCTGCCGTACAATAAAACCATTAGCAGTTATGTCAAACAATGCAAATAGACTTCGTTGACAGTAATGTTCAGTTCACTGACCGCTATAAAGCCCGTCTGATCACCAAATTTTCCTCGGTGATAGACAAATACCTCAATGGTATGAGCGAAGACTTGAAAGTCGCCACCTTGAGTATTCACAAAAATTCTCGGGGCAGTTATGAGCTGAAATTCAATATGGAAAAGGTTCCCTTTGCCAAGATCTATATCAGTCACATCAGCCCCGATCTCCTACCGGGTATCATCACTCTGAGGGATCAGGTGAAGCGTCAGATCCGCGAAAATGTCTCTAGGATTCGTGAGTCCAGCCGGTAGTATAGAATTGGGGCATGGCAAGCTCACTCCTCGTAGTCTGTCCGAATTGTAAGCACGAATTTCCCCCGGAAGAAGCTTTTAGTCATGCCATAAAGGAGCAGGCAGAGAAAAAGGCAAAAAAGGAAGCTACTGAGAATGCCGAGCGGGAACTCAAATTGCTCCAGGAAGAACTCGAAAAGAAAGATCAGAAACTGAAACAGGCCAGAGATGAAGAGATCGCCCTAAGAAAACAAAAACTCAATCTGGAAGAAGAAAAGCGGTCTTTCGAGGTGGATAAACAAAGACAACTCGACGAGGAGCGGGGCAAGATCCGCGCCCAAACCGAGATGGAGATGCTGGAAGCTCAGCGGCTCCGTGACAAAGACAAAGACAAGGTCATTGATGACCTGAAAAAAGCTCTCGATGATGCCCAAAGGAAGGCAAATCAAGGCAGTCAACAGTCCCAGGGAGAAGTCCAGGAGCTCGATCTGGAAGAAACATTGAAACAAAAATTCATTTACGATGTGATCGAACCGGTTGGCAAAGGTGTGCGCGGGGCTGATATCAGGCAGATCGTGAAAACCCAGCTCGGGAACAACTGCGGCACCATTCTTTGGGAAAGCAAACGGACCAAAGCCTGGTCGGCCGAGTGGCTGACCAAACTAAAAGATGATCTGAGAAGTGAAAAGGGGAATATCCCCGTGATCGTTTCCTCGGTCCTCCCTGAAGAGGCCGCCTCCGGTATCGGTCTGGTTGATGGTGTTTGGGTAGCAAGCTATGCTCTTTATCTCGTCCTCGCCGACCTTCTGCGCCAAAAACTGATTGATGTGGCCCGGGAAAAATTTGTTTCGCAAAATAAGAGTACCAAGGCAGAAGGTCTCTACAGCTATATCGTCAGTCACGAGTTCATTCAGCAGGTCGAGGCGATCGCCGAGGTTTACCAGGATATGCAAAGTCAGATCGCCAAAGAACGGGCCGCCTTTGAGAAGATCTGGAAGACCAGAGAAGCTCAGGTCGGCCGTCTCGTCGGTAGTACCGCCAATATCATCGGCAGTCTCCGCGGGACCGTCGGCTCCACCCTGCCCTCGATCAAGGGCATGGATCTGCCCGGTCTAGAAGAGGGCGGGGAGTAGAGTACAATTTATTTCATGGGAAATTATTACCAGAGCAATCGTAATCTCTTCAATCCGAAGTCAAAGGACCCATTTACCCTCAGCCGGTCTAAATTCGATCTTTTTTATGAATGTCCCCGTTGTTTCTACATGGCCGCCCGCTACGGTCTCGGCCGCCCCAGTATGCCCGGCTTTTCCCTCAATAATGCCGTTGATGCTCTGCTGAAAAACGAATTCGATCTTCTGCGTCGGGCGGGTCAGTCGCACGAACTGATGAAGCAGTATCACATCAGCGCCGTTCCCAGCAATCACCCCGATCTTTCTAAGTGGCGCGGTGAAACTCCCGAAACCCGCTTCAAAGGTGCCTCGGCCATTCATCAGCCGACCAATTTTCTGCTCACTGGCATGGTGGACGACGTCTGGATCTCGGATGCGGGTGAATTGATCATCGTTGACTACAAAGCCACCAGCACTACCTATGAGATCTCCCTGGAAGATGAGTACAAGCAGGGCTACAAGCGTCAGATGGAGTTCTATCAGCATCTTTTTCGCCTCCTCGGCTTCAACGTCTGCAATACCGGTTATTTTGTTTTTGCCAATGCCCTGAAGAACCGAGACAAATTTGATGGCCGGTTGGAGTTCACGATGTCCATCGTCACTCATCAGGGAGATGACAGCTGGATCGATCCCAAGCTCATTGAGGCCCGCGACTGCCTCATGTCCGAAAAGATCCCCAGTCCCGGAGAAAACTGCGAACACTGCGAGTACCGCAAGAAAATGGCCAAAACCGTCGCCTCACTTATGTGATCTCGAATCCGGCCAGGAAGACCAACCATGCTTTGTACCAATCGCCCGATGTCCGGGCATTCATTGATTCCAATCGCTCTCGTGATAAAAAGATTATTTTACCCTCAGAATCCAAACCATTCTCATCCTCACTCGGGTGCACCGCGACAAAACCCTGTCTTCTTAATTCCTCGACGAACCTAATTTGTTTTTCGATTGGCTCCTCACCCCCGGTCACTACCAGTGCGCAGTCAATATCCGAACCTCGCTGTGCATCCCCCCTAGCTATCGAGCAAGTTGGGTGACAGAGAAATTTATCATACGCAATTATTTTTTTTAACGGATCGGTGGCCACCGAGAGCCCAAGTTC
>CAYQLI010000019.1:11961-12657 GCA_964418355.1 uncultured Pseudomonadales bacterium
AACCTCCTTCTTCCGATCATTTTTCGGACATCCTGAGGGGTGCCTCGAAGTATTATGTGTGCCCTTGCCCTATCACTGCTTCCAGCTTCGAGTAATTCAGCATGGACCATACCCTCGCCATATGAGATATAACGATACAAACCGCACTCACTTATTTGTTGCTCAATCCAACCCATAGGCAGATTATCCCATAATAAGGTATTTATCTCAAGAATATATACTATAAGGAGTCGTGCTATGATGGAATGATGTGTGGTATTTTCGCCACGACCAATGATCAGGATGCTGCCCAAACAATTCTTGCCGGATTAAAGAAGCTGGAGTATCGTGGTTATGATTCCTGGGGGATCGCCGTCAAAGGCCGGGGTCGTCTTCGCAAGGAAAAACAGGTCGGCAAGATCTCGGTGTCAAAAACGACTCTGCCCAAAAGTAAAATGGGCCTCGGCCATACCCGCTGGGCCACTCACGGCGGGGTGACAGTCGCCAATGCCCACCCACACCTCGATTGCTCGGGGAAACTCGCCCTCATTCACAATGGCATCGTTGATAATTACGAGGAACTAGGAAAAAAGATCAAAGGCCACAAGCTCGTCGGCCAGACCGACTCCGAGATCGTCGCTCATCTGATCGAAAAGGAACTCAAAACTGAAAAAGATCTCTTCCGGGCGGTCAAAAAAGTAGTGAAGATGACCGAGG
>CAYQLI010000020.1:0-5898 GCA_964418355.1 uncultured Pseudomonadales bacterium
TTTTCAAACGTGAAGGTGCTGATGTCATCGTTGATCATGAAATTTCCTTCGCCACTGCCGCCCTAGGCGGAGATACCAGCGTTCCCACACTCGACGGGGACCTCAAACTGAAGATCAAGGCCGGTACCCAGCCCAATAGTTTGGTTCGTCTTACCGGTAAAGGCACTCATCACCTCAACACCACTCGCCGCGGGGACTTTTACATCCGGTTTATCATTAAAGTACCGACCAAATTAAGTCGCGAGCAAAAAGATCTTTTGAAAGAATTCGATGCTGCCTAAAGCCATAAAACTCATTATCTTTTGGGGTAGTCTCGCTCTCTCCATCATCCTTGCGCTCCTTCATCGTACCTCAACCCTAGGAAGTCTGGGTCTTTACCTCCTCACCCTCGTTATTTTTACCAAACCCCTCGCGCAACTCTTTCCGACAATAAATATCTTCAAAGTCCTCCTCGTCGTTCGGCGGGAGACCGGCCAGGCGAGCGCCTTCGCCGCTTTTGGCCATGTCGCTTCACAGCTTTTCCCGGGTATTTCTTTGTTCGACCTGCTTAGTTTCGGCCTCGCTTCTGGTCCGAAAGGTTTCCAGTTCTGGGGTTTTTGGGCCCTTGTTCTCATGATAATCCTCTTCTTGACCAGCAATGATTTCTCCACCCACCTCCTCAAAAGAAACTGGTTTTTGCTTCACAAGCTCATCCACCCTCTTTATATTTTTGTCATGATCCACGCTGGTCTGCAAAAAGGTTATCTGGGCCTGATTCCCTACATCATCGTTCTTTTAATCCTCTATACCTCGCGCTTTCTTGCTGCCCGCGGCGTCAGGTTTTTCATTCCGAAACAAGCCTCCTTGTGATATAATCACACTCGGTTAAGTGAATTAGGGCGGTCGTGATACCGCCTTTTTCTTTATCAAATATAAATAAAATGAACAACACTCAAAATCTCATTGCCCGTACCGAATTCGCCGCCGCCCTAAATCAAATCGCCAGCGAAAGAAACATCCCCGTGGAGGTCATTCTTGACGCCGTCAAATCCGCCCTCGTCGCTTCCTTTAATAAAGACTTCGAAGCCGAAGCCAAAAAGATTGAGGAAAAGGGCGAAATGATTACCGTTGATCTCGATCCGGAAACCGGCGAATTCAAACTCAAAGCCGGTAAGGCAGACGCCAATCCCAAAGAGTTGGTTGACGTTACTCCTCCGGGCTTCGGTCGTATCGCCGCCCAAACCGCCAAACAGGTGATCCTTCAGCAGGTCCGCGAAGCCGAGAAAACCAGCATCCTCGCCGAATACCAAGGCCGCATGGGTGAGGTTGTCGCCGGTATGGTTCAGCGTATGGATGGCAAGAACGTTATCGTTGACATTGGCCGTGGCCAGGGCGTCATGCCTCCCGAAGAGCAGGTCAGAAACGAATATTATCGCCTTAATTCCAGGATCAGTGTCCTTTTGGCTGATATCCGCGATTCCTTTAAGGGTCAGCAGATCATCGTCAGCCGCTCCGATCCCCGCTTAGTTGCCGCCCTCTTCGCTCGTGAGGTTCCGGAAGTTGGTGCCGGCACTGTGGTCGTCAAAGCAATTGCCCGTGAAGCCGGCAACCGAACCAAGATCTCCGTCGCCAGTATCCAGGAAGGTGTTGATCCGGTTGGTTCCTGCGTCGGTCAAAAAGGGGTCCGGGTTCAGGCAGTCATCAATGAATTGAATGGAGAAAAAATTGACATCATCCAATACAGCGAAGACAAAGATAAATTCCTCAAAGCCGCTCTCGCTCCTGCGGAAGCCACCAAACTGGAATTCAATCAGGACAAAACCGAGGTGACCGTCACCGTTCCCGATGACCAGCTATCTCTGGCTATCGGCCGGGGTGGCACGAACGTCAAACTCGCCGCCAAACTCGTCGGTGTCAAGGTCAAGGTTGTTTCAGATAAATCTGACCCCGGCATCGTCGTCACCGGTAACGAGGAATACGAGATCGACACTTTGGGTCTTCCCCAGGCTGTCCGCGACCTCCTGGTTGGGAACAGTCTGACTCGCATTGAGGACCTCATTCATAATATGGACAAGGTTGAAAAACTTGAAGGTATTGATGCGGACTCACTGGCTACGATCAAGGCCAAATTGACCGCCTACCAGCCCACCTCGGTACCGAGCGCTTAATAAAATGTCTGACCACTATGGCAACACTAGGCAGACCTCCAGTCATCACTGTCCTGGGACATGTTGATCACGGCAAGACTTCTCTTCTCGATCGAATTCGAAAAGCCAATGTCGCCGCTCGCGAATTGGGTGGCATCACTCAAGCCATTGGTGCCTATCAGATAGATCACCACGGTCAAAAGATCACTTTCATTGACACTCCGGGGCACGCCGCCTTTTCTGCTATGCGCGCCCGTGGCGGTAGTGTGGCTGACGTTGCCATTCTGATCGTTGCCGCCGACGATGGCGTCATGCCCCAGACCAAAGAATCTATCGAACACATCAAAGCCGCCGGCATTCCCTACGCCGTCGCTATCAACAAAGTGGACCTTCCTCAGGCAAATGTTCTTAAGGTGAAAACTGATCTCGCCGAGGTCGGCGAGTACGTCGAGGGTTATGGCGGTAATGTTCCCGTGGTAGAAATTTCGGCCAAAACCGGGCAAGGTGTGGACCAACTCCTCGAGACCGTTCTCCTCTTGGCAGAGCTGGAAGAACTAAAAGATACGAGCAAGGAACCGACCTCGGCCGTGGTCGTCGAAAGCCAACTTCATCCCAACAAAGGTCCCCTCGCAACACTTCTCATCAAAACCGGCGAACTAAGAACAAAAGACGATCTTTATCTCGGCGACAAAAAGCTCGGTAAGGTTCGCTCCATGAGTTTGGCTTCCGGTGTTACTACTGCTATTGCTCCGCCGGCCACTCCGGTTCAGATTCTTGGTTTTGAACAAGTTCCCCAGGTTGGCGATATCATTACCACAGAAAAAACAGTCATCGTCCCCAAGGGCGCCATCTTGGGCAAGTCCGTCAGCGTTTCCCTGGGTAAATCTGAAAAACCCAACATCATTATCAAAGCTGATGTTGCCGGTTCCCTCGAAGCTATTCTCGGCTCATTGCCCGATACTGTTAATATTGTCGCCTCGACAGTTGGGGCTGTCACCGAATCTGATATCCAAATGGCGAGTGCCGACCACGCCACCATCGTTTGCTTCAATGTCAAAGCCGCCGGTACGGTCGCCAAGCTCGCCGATGTCGAGAAGGTTGAAGTCGTTACCTTCGGCATCATTTATGAGCTCTTTGATTTCATCAAAGAGTTGTCCGAGAGAGCCGGCAAAGCTGAAGCGCTAAGGATCATTGGCGAAGCGAAGGTGGTCAAGACGTTCCCCTTCAATAATCAGATTGTTTATGGTTGTCTGGTCACCTCGGGAAAGATCAGAACCGGTGATCTGGTCGGAGAAAAAAGCAAGATCGTCTCCCTCAGGATGGGCAAAGAAGTTGTCAGGGAGGCCAAGAAGGATCAGGAGTGTGGCATCATTCTCGAACCGACGCTTGACTATAAGGTAGGAGACGTTATAATCACTCATATCATATAATATAGGATAGTATGTTTGACCCAAACCTGATCCAAGAAGCCAAGGAGGAGCTTGCCCATGCCCAGTCTGTGGCTATTCTGCTTCCCCCCGACCCGAGTACTGACTTGGTCGCGGCCGGTTTAGGTTTGTATTTATCCTTGTCGCAGGCTGGGAAACAGACTCAAATTGGTTGTTCAAGCCAGATCCGAGTCGAAAACGCCGATCTTTTTGGCATTGATAAGATCAAAAATAGCATCGGCAACCAAAACCTGGTCATCACCTTTGATTTCAAAGAAGAAAATCTCAAGAAAGTTGATTATGACGTTGATGAGAACGGTAAATTCATGCTCCTGATCCAGCCCCAGGAGGGCTCTCCCGCTCCGGACACCAGTACCATCAACTATAGCTATTCCGGCGCTTCGGCCGACCTCGTTTTTACCCTCGGAGTAATTTCCCTGGAGGAACTAGGCAAACTTTATGCCGACGAAAAGGCTTTCCTGGATAAGGCCAAGATCATTTCTCTTAATCTGACCACCAAACCAAGCAACACCGCCGCCATTGCTTTTCACACCGCCGCCGTTTCCTGCCTTCCCGAAATGGTCGGTTTCTTACTGAAGAACTGGGAGATCAATCCCTCCGCCGACGCCGCCAGCAATCTGCTCTCCGTGATCAGCTCCAGTACCAATCAGTTTAATTCTCCGAAAGTTACTGCTGATACCTTCGAGACTGTTGCCTTCCTGATGCGTGCCGGCGGCCACCTGGGTCGTTCGCCTTTGGCCAACACCAGTCGCTTCGGTGCTTTCCCCCCTCCATCTCGCCGAGGTCTCGATGAAGGCGGATTCAGCCCGTTGGGAATGAACCCCTTTATGACCCCTCCCACCTTTGATGACGAACTGCCCCCTCCCCCCTCTTTCTCCGCCGGTCAACAGCCCTTCGGTACTCAAGGAAGAATTCCTGGTGATTGGAAAAAGCCGAAGATCTTCAAATCCGGCCAGTCAGGTCTTCAGTAACAAAATGAGCATTGAAATCAACCGAGACCACTTAAACAGATTATTATCTATTCATAGAAGTAATCTCCAAGCAGGAACGGAAACAGTCGAATCCGCCAAAGGAGTCGAATTTGTACCTACCTTCACCATTCATCAGATAATCAACGCTCAAAAAAATATTGCTGACTTGTCCACTCAGTTGGGACAACCCTCAGAAGCGAGTGATCTACAGCTGGATAAACTTAAACCATATATGCCTACAAGGCCGGAGAAAGAACAAAGGACAGACCTTGACCCGGAAAACCTGGTCCACCTTAAAAAACTCGAGGCGATCCATGAAATCAACCTGGCCCACCTCACTCGGCAAAAGTTAGCTTTCGAAAGAAGAGACGGCAAAGTTCCAGAGTTTGTTGAATCTTCAATCACTAAAGTCGAAGCAGAACTTCGAGGGGTCCAGGAGAAACTTTATGCTTAATCTGGCTTTTTGGAGAAGCTTTTGATACAATATCCCGGTTATGGCGTTAACTAACGACAAAAAGCAACAAATCATCGGCAAATTCGCTGCCACCCCAAAGGACACCGGTTCCCCAAAGGTCCAAATTGCCCTCCTCTCTGCTCAGATCGAAGATCTGACCAAGCACCTGAAGGAACACAAGAAAGACAATCACTCTCGTCGTGGTCTTTTGAAGATCATCAGTAAACGCCGCCGCCTCTTAAATTACTTAGGTAAGACCAATCCGAAAGATTATGAAGGTCTTGCCAAGCAATTGGGAATTGGCACATCTGTTAAAAGTTAATTCGGGTCGAAACGTTTAATACGGCTTCGAGAGGGAAGTTAAGGCTAGCAATCCGCCAGCTGGCGGAGCTTTACCCTTCTTCTTGAGCCGCCCGTTTCCCGATAGAAAAGGGATTTCATGAAAACAAAATCCACCACCATCGATTTAGATGGTAAAAAAATTATTATTGAAGCCGGTCTTTTTGGTGCTCAGGCTGCTGGCGCCGTCACGGTTCGCTGTGGTGACACCATGGTCTTGGCGGCGGTCGTTTGCGGCGGACTGAAAGAGGGTTTGGATTACTTCCCCCTCCAGGTCGAGTACCGCGAAAAATATTACGCCGGCGGTGTTATCTCCGGCAGCCGTTACGTCAAGCGTGAGGGCAGACCTTCAGATAACGAAGTTCTCACCTCCCGTTTGATTGATCGTTCGATCCGGCCTTTATTCCCAAACAACTTCTACGAAGAAGTTCAATTGGTCATTTCCCCTCTCTCAATTGACGGGGTGAATGAACCGGAGATCCTGGGTATTATCGGTGCTTCCGCCGCTTTGTCCATTTCTAATATTCCCTGGGCGGGCCCCATCGGCGCTGTTCGCGTCG
>CAYQLI010000020.1:5908-9907 GCA_964418355.1 uncultured Pseudomonadales bacterium
ACAAAAAACCACCAGCCGTTTGGACCTGGTTGTTTCCGGCGGCACTGGCTCCATCGCCATGGTTGAAGCCGGCGCTTTCGAAGTCTCCGAGGACGAAGTTCTCGAGGGTCTTAAATTCGGTCAAAAGAATATCGAAACCATCATCGAGGTGATCAAAGACTTCGCCGCTGATGGCAAAGCCAAAAAAGTCGTCGCCCCTGAAGCCTTCAATCCCGATTGGGTCAAGTTGGTCAAGGATGAGGTTGACGTCGCCGCTTTGCTCGAAGAGAGTAAGACCGCCGGTGGTGAAGGACTCAAACTTAATCCCATCGCCGATGCTCTCATGGCCGACCGCCCTGAGATCAATCGCATCGAGTTGGTCCGTATCATTGATAAGGCCGTCAAAGATCACGTCCGAAAACAGGTTCTTGGTAAAAAGGTCCGCTTCGATGGCCGAAAAACCGACGAGATCCGCCAGATCACTGTTCAGGTCGGGATTATCCCGAGGACCCACGGTACTGGTTTCTTCCAGCGTGGCCTAACTCATGCCCTTTCCGTGGTCACTCTCGGTTCCCCCGCCAGTGAACAGTTGATCGAAGGCATGAAGGGTGAGGAAACCAAGCGCTATATGCATCACTACAATATGCCCGGTTTTGCCACCGGTGAACCGGGACGCGTTGGCGCCCCGAACCGCCGCGAAATTGGTCACGGTGCTTTGGCTGAAAGAGCCCTTCTCCCGATGGTCCCAAGCCAGGAAGAGTTCCCTTATACCATTCGTGTCGTCACTGAGATTATGTCCGGTAACGGTAGCACTTCTCAGGCCTCCGTTTGTGGTTCGACTTTGGCTCTGATGGACGCCGGTGTTCCCTTGAAAAAACCGGTTGCCGGTATTGCCATGGGTCTGATCACCGATGAAAAAATGAATTATGTCACTCTTAGTGATATTGCTGGTATCGAAGATCACCTGGGTGACATGGACTTCAAAGTCGCTGGCACCCGTGATGGCATTACTGCTATCCAAATGGACGTCAAGGTTCCCGGCGTTACCGCCGAGATCCTGAAGGACGCCCTGGCTCAAGCCCTGATCGGCCGTCTCTTTATCCTCGACAAAATGACTGCCGTCATTGATAAACCACGTGAGTCGGTCAGTGAATACGCTCCGAAAGTTGCCTCCGTGAAGATCCCCGCTGACAAGATCGGCGAACTGATCGGACCGGGCGGCAAGATGATCCGCCAGATTCAATCCGACCATGATGTTGAGATCAATGTCGAAGAAGATGGTCAGGTTACCATCACCGGTATGGACGAAGCCAAAGTCAAACAGGCTCAAGCCTACATTGATGGTATGATGGCGACCGCTGAGATCGGCAAAATCTACACCGGCACCGTTACCAGAGTCGAGCCTTACGGCGCCTTCGTCGAGATCCTTCCCGGCAAAGATGGCCTGGTTCATGTCTCCCGCATGAGCACTCAGTATGTGGCCGATGCCAACGAAATGGTGAAGGTCGGTCAAACCGTTACGGTCAAATGTTATGAAGTTGATTCACAAGGAAGAATTAATCTGACCATGCTTCTTGAGGGTGAGACCCCGATGGGTCGCCCGAGAGAAGATCGAGGCCCCCGCCCCATGGGCGGTGGACGCTCCGGTCAGGGTGGTTCCTTCAAGCGCTTCCGTGACTCTCGCTAACCACATGTCATTCCGAGCGAAGTCGAGGAATCTATTCTTGTTATACTCAAATATATGGACGCTGCCCAGGATTTAGTCAAAAAGGACCTTGAGGTCCTCTATCAGAGGCTTGCCGCTGTCAATCTTCCCCCTGAACTTTCCGAAAAAGCCAAGGGTATGGTGGACCGGCTCGCCCGGATGTTTTATCAGGGCTTTTATTCCGAGGAATTTGAAAAGACCAGTCATTATATTGATTGGATCACCTCACTCCCTTGGGACAAACGAGTGGACCGTCCCATTGACCTGGCGCTCATCAAAGCCACCTTGGACAAGAATCACTATGGTATGGACTCGGTCAAGGAGAGGATCCTGGAGTATATGTCCGTCCTCAAACTCCGTTTGGGTAAGGGCCTTGGCGTTGCTCGAGCACCGATTATTTTTCTCGTTGGTCTCGTTGGGACGGGGAAGACCTCTTTTGCCTATGCTCTCTCCGAAGCTTTGGGTCGTCCCATCGCCAGGATTCCCTTCGGCGGGATGGGGAGCGCCCGTGACCTCCGCGGCCAAAGCCGCTTGCACCTTGAAGCCGAGCCGGGACAAATTATCAAGGCTCTCCGCCAGGTCCAGGTGAAGAACCCGATCATTCTTCTTGATGAAATTGACCGGGTTACCGAAGAGGCTCGGGCAGATATCATGGGCGTTCTGGTTGAGTTGCTTGATCCGAATCAGAACAACCGTTATACCGATCACTTCATTGATTATCCGATTGATCTTTCGGAAGTACTCTTCGTCGCTACCGGAAATAACACCTCCAATGTCGCGACCGCCGTGATGGACCGTCTTGAACCGATCATGATGCCGAGCTACACCGACGCCGAGAAGATCAAGATCGCGGAAAATTACCTACTTCCAAAAGCCGTCAGCGATGCCGGCCTCGAACCCGGAATTTTGACCATTGACCCCACCCTTTGGCCCCAGATCGTTCGCCCCTTTGGTTATGATGCCGGTATCAGAACCCTAGACCGTACTATCAGCGGTATTACCAGCAAGGTCGCCCGTCTTGTAGTAGAGGGCCAAGCAAAAACCGTCCACCTGACCCCGGACAATATCAAGCAATTTTTACCGAAGTGGTAAAGCGTCACTTTGTTAATTTTATTATCAATAAACAATTATTATTTTCGCTTTAATTAATTAAATTTTATGAACACACTAAAACTCATCCCTCTTGGAGGGCTTGGTGACGTTACCAAGAATATGTACGTCTATGAATACGGCAATGATCAGATCGTCGTTGACTGCGGTATTGGTTTTCCCAATAACTCCGCTCTCGGCGTTGACGTCGTCATTCCTGATATCAGTTATCTGGAGAAACCCGGCAAGAAACTCCACGGCATCGTCCTGACCCATGGTCACCAAGACCATATTGGCGGACTGCCCTATATCCTGCCCCGCCTTCCGGGCGTTCCCGTCTATGGCTCGACCCTATCAATCGCCCTGGCCGAAGAAAAAGTCCGCGAATATGGTCTTACTAACAAAATGCAGGCGGTTGAAAACCACTTGAAACTCGGTCCTTTCGACATCGAATTGATCCACGTGACCCACAGCATCCCGAACTGCAAGCATCTTTATATCAAGACTCCCGCTGGCACCGTCTATCACGGCGCTGATTACAAATTTGACCTCACCCCAATTGATAACCGCCCCGCGGACCTCACCAGTATTGCCCGTGTTGGCGCCATGGGTGTGGATTTGATGTTGACTGATTCCCTGCGCGTTCAGACTCCTGGGTTCACTCCGTCGGAGCGGACTCTCCTCAACGCTATTGATACCGCCGTTCGCACTACGACCGGAAAGCTGATCTTCACCACGATCTCCTCTTCCATTTCCCGTATTGATATGGCGATCCAAGCAGCTGCCCGTTATAACCGCAAAGTGGCTCTTGCCGGTCGGTCTATCGCCCAAAACGTAGAAGCGGCGGCCAAATGCGGCTACATCAAAATCCCCAAAGATACCCTGATTGATGTCAAACAGATCAACCGCTACAAGCCCAACCAGGTGGCGATCATTATCGCCGGTTCCCAAGGCCAAGAAGGCTCTGCCATGCAGCGCCTCGCCGCCGGGGAACATCAATTCCTCAAGTTGAAGGCGAACGACCACGTGGTTATTAGCGCCGATGCCATTCCGGGAACTGAGTCCGACGTTTATGGTCTGATAGATACCCTCTACAAACAAGAGATCCGCGTTTCTTATTCAGGCAACATTCCAGGATTACACGTCTCGGGTCATGGTCACCGGGGTGATCTCGCCCTCCTCGCCCCGGGTCGGTCGATCCGCTTCGAGGCCCGCGTCCTCGGTCC
>CAYQLI010000020.1:9917-11797 GCA_964418355.1 uncultured Pseudomonadales bacterium
TCCTCGCCCGTTTGGTCAAACCAAAAAATATTATTCCCATCGGTGGCACTATCAGTAGCATGTATCTCTATCGGGACTTGGCTTCGGAAATGGGTTATTCCCACGAACAGGTCCTCCTTCCTGAAAATGGTCAGGTGATCGGTATCGAAAACCACAAGATCAAAGTTGTTGGCCGGGTCGAAACCAAGAATGTCTATGTTGATGGCCTTGGTATCGGCGATGTGGGCAACGTTGTCCTCCGCGACCGCAAAGTCCTCGCCGCTGACGGTATCCTTATGGCCGTCGTTCCGATCAATGCTGAAACTGCCGAAGTAGCTGGTGAGGTCGAGATCGTCTCCCGTGGCTTCGTCTATCAAAAAGAACAAGGCGACCTGATAAAGCAGACTCAAAAGCAGGTCATCTACTGTCTCAAGGATATGAAAGGCCGTCACGTTACCGACTGGAACTTCCTCAGGCGGAAGATCGAGGATACTCTTGAAAGATTCCTCTACGAGCAGACCCAGCGCCGGCCGATGATCATCGCCGTCGTCATCGAGGTCTAAAACCCACCCAGCGGGCGATCACATAATCCTATAGTTTGATTTTTTCGCTTTCTATTGATAAATCGAATTATGAATACGGAAGCACACAAAAACAGAGAAGCACAACTACTAAAAAGCAAAACAAAAGCCATTGTCGAATGGCTAATGCTTGCCGGCGCTCCTGAAGCTGCTGAGCTCGATCCCGATGGTAAATTAGGATTAGCAGATGCTTTTAGGGAATATGGTGGTGAATACCCAGATTCGCTCCCATTGGATGTCATCAATCGAGCAAAAAGTGAGGTTCTGGGTGGCAAAACAAAAGGGGAAACGATTGAAATTCCACTTTTAGCACAGACTATTATTCCAAAAAAGGGAAAGAACGGTGGTTTGTCGGTATCATTTAGACCACTGTTTAAAGAACAAGTCTTTTCTGCAGCACAATATTTGGCCAAGTTAGGATTCGAACTACCCTTGCCGGAAGGGACCATGGGTGATGGCTTTATCATGGTGGGACTTGGTGTGAAAAATAAGCACAAATTAATTACCCATAGCCCAATTCTTTATAAGTTCGGTACAAAAGATCCCAATGTCTTCGTCGAGATTAGCAGAACAGGTAGTTCAGAAGGTCCTGCCACCAGCATAAAACTGATCATCCAAGGCGGTTCCGAGCAATAATTATCTAACAGATTCGTGGGCTTCTGGTTTATACTAGGTACGTATGGCCCGGAAAAAAGGACGCCGTTCTAAACCATTCGCACTCAGCTTAAAACAAGAAACCATCAACTCGATCTTGGCCGTTATTATCATCGGCCTTGGCGGATTGATCTCTGTCTCTTTCTCCCGTCAGGGCGTAATCCTGGACAAGATCTATACCCTTGGCAGCCAGTTTTTGGGTTGGCCCTTTATTTTCTTGCCTTTCATTTTTATCTCCGGCGGCTTTCTGTTGACGAAGGTGAAATGGGGCATTGCCAGCCCCCACGTTTTCCTAGGAAGCTTGATCACCCTTCTATCGCTCACCGGTATCTCCAAAGCAGGAACGGTCGGTCAGCAATTGTTTCAATCGGTGTCCTCCTTGATCACCGCTCCGGGGGCATTTCTCTTTTATGTCATTGGTATCGCGATTGGGCTCTTTATCTTGTTTGAAACTTCTTTTGAGGACCTCTCCGTCGCTTTCGAGAATCTGACCAAACTCCTGCAGAAGTCCGGTTCAAAACTCGGCGGTGTCGCCATCAAAGGGGCTTCCCTAGGCAACAAACAAATGAAGGTCAAAGGACTGACTCAGGACAGCTCCGCGAATCCGGAAACCGCCGTCGCCGCCAAAGGCAAAGATCGTGTCTCGCCTGGCCGCCACCCAGCTTC
>CAYQLI010000020.1:11807-12518 GCA_964418355.1 uncultured Pseudomonadales bacterium
AGGCAAAGATGGCAAGAAAATGGAAATGGTTGTCAATGATCTGAAATCTCCCAAAGTCGGCAGTCAAATGCATCCTCAGTCCGACCTCTCGATCTGGCAGCTGCCTCCTCTGTCTATTCTTTCCGATGAGAAGCAAGGTAAAGCCGACCGCGGCGATCTGAATGCCAACGCCGCCAAAATCGAAGAAACCCTTGACTCCTTCGGTATCGAAGCCAAAGTGGTCGAGGTCAACTGCGGTCCGGCAGTCACCCAGTATGCTCTTGAGGTCGCTCTCGGTACCAAACTTAGCAAGATCAGTGCTCTCCAGTCCGACTTGGCCCTGGCCCTCGCCGCGCCGCAAGGCCAGATCCGCATCGAGGCCGGGGCGGGGCCGGAGGGGCGCGTCGCGGTCCGGGTCCGCGACACGGGCATCGGGATCCCGTCGACCGAGCTGCCGCGGATCACGGAGCGCTTCTACCGCGTGGACAAGACCCGGTCGCGGCATGTCGGCGGGACGGGCCTCGGGCTCGCGATCGTGAAGCACCTGGTCCAGGCCCACGGGGGTGAGCTTCACGTCGAGAGCGCGCTCGGCCACGGCACGACGGTGAGCTTCACGCTGCCCGCGGGCGACGGAGCCGCCGCGCCCTGAGCGCCGACGCCTGGGGTATCGAGGATGGCTACATCGACACCGGCGGGGTCTGGCGCCCGACGGGGACCGAGGCGCGGGCGGCG
>CAYQLI010000021.1:0-12467 GCA_964418355.1 uncultured Pseudomonadales bacterium
ATCGGCCTTGGGAAGCGCCCAAGGGGGTATCCGAGGTGGAGGTTGACAAAATCTCCGGCTATCCAGCACACGATGGTTTTGAGAGCTATAAGGAGTGGTTTATTGACGGGACACTTTCTACGAGTGACGACCCGATCCATAAAAAAATCCCGGTATGTAAGGGACAGTCTGATAAACTGGCCAACGCGGCACAGGTGGCCTCCGGGAATTTTGATTGGCGGGAAGTGATCGTAGCCCGCGAGAAAGATCCGTTAACCGATAGGGATCTCTGGCAAAAGGCAATTGATGGCTGGGTGGCGACAAAGTCTGCTGATGCCCGCTTCAGGATCCCAACCGAGTATTGTGAAGGCAACAGCTCGATCCAGGTGAATACCACCAGTCCGACTTCCCGCACCAGGTATGACGGTGGTAATCTGGAAGTTAGTTTTGAGGTTTTTTCGGACAAAAATGTGGACTGGGCAGATCTCTATTTGGATGGGGTTTTGGAATCTCATTTCACTTCCCTGCCCTATCGAAAATCATTTTCGGGGCTAGCAACCGGGAATCATAAAGTCCGGGTAATAGCTCACAACTCAGATGGAAAAGAGGCCGACCAAACCACTGATTTTGCCGTCAACCAGGATTGGGTAGAGCCGACGCCGATGGCCACGCCGACACCTTAAAGCTAAATCAGTTTTAGAAGTTTTTCTTTGATTCGATTAACCTCTTCTTGAGATAAATTCCTCTTTGAATTATTAAAGTGAAGTGTAAAGGTGTGTTTGTTTTTCAAAGAATCCTTATAGCTGGCTTTAATGATGAGCGGGCTTTCCTGTCTGATTAATTGAATTAATTCAGAAATGCGACGGTCCGATTGGATCGTAATATCTTCGATCAGATCCGGATACTCCGAGATTGGGATATAGGTGAAATTGGTATTAGCCAAATTGGAGACAGTTTGGAAGTCCAGATTGGCGAGATAAATATCACCACTTAGATCAAAGGCCATTTTTACCTTTGGCTTAAGCGCGCCAAAGATGCCGATAAAATGCTTATCCGAGTAGATCTCTGCTGTCTGATTCTTTTGCCACGGACCTTCATCTCCTTCCACGGGCACGAAGCTGATATTTTCTAGGTGTAGTGTGCCAAGAAGGGCTTCCAGATAACCTTTTGAGTGTCGGAAATCGTCTCCTTGGGTAACGAAAGTCAGAATTGACCGTTCTTCGGGGAGGTCTTTTTGGTGACGTTCGTCTATTAGATAAATGTTTGAGAGTTCAAAGATACGGATCGGCAGGCCCACTTTTCCTTGATTATTTGACAGGTCCATGAGCAGGCTGGGGATAAGACTGCGGCGCATATATTCAAACTCGCTAGTGAGCGGGTTGGTCAGTGCAATAGAGTGGCCAGGATCCAGGTTGGCTTTTTCAAAAATTTCCTGACTGACTAAAGAATAATTAAAAACCTCGGTGAATCCCAGGTCGGCGAGATATTTTTTGGCCGCGTACTCCCGGTCAAGAAGTGGATCGGTTGAGACAGAAAGATTTGCGGTCACCGGTAATTTGCTCTCGAGGCGGAAATAACCATAAACCCGAGCGACCTCTTCAGCCAGATCCTCGGGAATGGCAATATCGTGGAGCCTCCAAGTGGGTACTTCGGTCTCCAGGGAATGAACTGATGTTTTCTTTACTTTAAATCCCAGATCGGCGAGGATCGCGGAGACAGTTTTGTAATCGAATTCGAAACCGATAAGGTTGTTTAACCACTTGAGATCAAGTTTGACGGTTTTCTTTTCCGGTTTTTTAAAATATAAGTCTATCGAATCTCCGGCAATTTTTGCACCGGCATTTTTTTGGAGTAGTCTGACCCCTTCGATCAAGGTTGGGATCACCAGTTTTGAATCGGGCTGTTTTTCGAAGATTTGGGCGGCGAGGGTTCGTTCTTGGGTATAGAGAGAAGTACGTCTGATTTTTTTGGGATGGTAGGTTTGGACGAAGAGTACGGCTCGTTTGGTGTTTTCGTCAACCTCTGAGAGTTTGCCGCCCATAATGCCGCAGAGGTCTATCAATCTGCCCTCTCCATCTTCGATGACAATATCGCCCCCTTTTAGTTCATGGGTTTTTCCATCGAGGGTGATGACCGACTCCCCTGCCCTGCTTTCGCGTAAAATCATTTTGTGGTCCATGATCTTGTCGTAATCAAAAATATGGACCGGCTGGCCAAAACAGAGGGTCAGATAGTTGGTGATATCAATCAGATTATTGAGTGGTCTTATCCCTGATAACTCGAGTTCTGTTTTTATTTCTTTGGGTGACTCCTTCACGGTCAGATGATCAAGGACAATGGCACTAAAGCGCGGAATGAGAGTTTCGTCTTTGATATCAACTGTGAGGGGAAGTTTGGCGGCGGTTCTCTCCGGTAAGTCGCTGGCCTTAATGTCGTAGGGGCTATTTATCAATTTGGCCTTAATCCCAAAAAGAGGTAGGATCGCGGCCGCTTCACGGGCCACGCCAAAGGCTGAGGCGGTGTCCACCCGGTTGGTAATAGCTTCGATGTCGTAGACAGAGTTATTTTCGAGATGATGAAGCCGGTCAACCGAAGGACCACAAAGGGTAAGCGTTTCGGCGATCTTTTCTACAGAGGCTAAGGTGCTCAAGTATTTTCTTAGGGTGGAGTCGGGTAGTTTGATATCCATTTCAAAATTGGTTTAATATTCTTAGATCGGTGGTATAGATATTTCTGATATCAGGGAGGTTGTGTTTCATTGAGAGAACCCGTTCGACACCCCAGCCAAAGGCAAAGCCGGAATATTTGGTAGGATCAATGCCGCCATTTTTTAGAACCACTGGATGGACCATCCCGGCGCCACCGAGTTCGAGCCAGCCGGCTTTACAGAGGCGGCATTTTTCACCACCTACGAGTTTGCCGGTGCCCCCGCAGATGCCGCAGGTAATATCTATCTCGAAACTGGGTTCGGTGAACTGGAAGTGATGCGGACGAAGCCGGGCCCGTCTGTCTTTGCCGAAATAATTTTGGAAAAAGTAATTGGTGATGCCGAGGAGGTGGGTGACATTTATGCCTTTATCAACTACCAAACCTTCAAACTGGTGAAACATTGGGGTATGAGAGGTATCCATCTGACGACGGTAAGTTTTGCCAATGTTGATCATCTTGATCGGCGGCTTTTTCATGGCCTCCATTTCCCGGAGTTGGCCATTGCTGGTGTGCGGAGAAAGGACGACGTTTTCAGATACATAGAAGGTTTCCTGGTCGTCGCGGGCCGGGTGATCCTTGGGAATATTCAAGCCTTCGGCGGCATACCAGTCGGTATCAATCTCGGGGTATCGGCGACGAATGAAACCGATTTTTGAAAAGATTTCGGTAATTTCGTTTATGGCCTGGGTGACCAGGTGGAGATGACCGATCGGTGGGAGAATTCCGGGAACAGTGACGTCAAAAGGCACTTCGTTTAGCGCTTCGATGAGGAAATCGTTTTTGGCCAGGATCTTGCTTTTGATGGTTTGTTTGAGGGCATTGATCGGTTTCCCTTGTTTGGCCTTTTCTTCTTTGGTGAGGGTGTCAAAAAGTTGGTTGATGGCGCCGTTCTTGCCCAGATATTTTGTCTCGACCCCTTTTAATTGGTCCAGGGAAACGACGGCCTTAAGGTCTTTTTCGATTTGATCTTTGATTTCTTCTAGGCTCATCTTGTTCATTTTATCAAAATAGATTCCCGCTTTCGCGGGAATGACACATTCTTATTTTCCGCGAACGGATTACTTGGTGGTGGTAAATTTAAAAACAGCGGAAAAGACTTCCGGGAATTTGACCGCTAATTCTGACAGACTTTTTCTGTTCAGGGAAATCTTTTTATCAGAAAGGGCTTTGATGAATTTGCTATAGGAAATTGCGTCGGCCTGAGTTTTTAGAGCGGCAGTAATCCGGCCGATCCAAAGGGTACGAAAATCACGCTTTTTGATACGGCGGCTATTGTAGGCATACTGACCGGCATGCATGTAGGCTTCTTTAGCCACTTTGTACAAGCGGCTCTTGGTCATGCGATAACCTTTGTTCGCAGTGAGGACTTTTTTGTGAGCGGCGCGTCTCACGATACCGGTTTTTACTCTAGGCATAGTTAAATATGGAGCATTGATTTAATTTTTTTGGCCAGGACTCCGGTGACCTCGACATATTTGCGATAACGTCTGATCATTTTGGCACTCTTTTTGCGGCGGAGGTGTCTCATGGTTGGCATGCGGCGCATCACTTTACCGGTAGCGGTAATTTTGAAACGCTTGTAGACGATCTTTCTGGTCTTGTTCTTAATTTTTTTCATATTTGTATAGATCCTTCGACTTCGCTCAGGATGGCCACTTCGTGGTCATTTTTTCGGTTTGAGGGAGGTGATAAGCAACTTCCCCATTAGTTTTGGCGGTTGCTCGACGGTGGCTTCGTTAGCCAGCTGTTCGAGCGCTTTTGCCATTAATCTCTCGCCAAATTCCTTCTTGGTGATTTCGCGACCTTTGAATTTTACCACGAGGCGGACTTTATCGCCACCTGTCAAGTAATCCCGGGCGCGTGAGAGTCGGTTTTGGAAGTCGTTCTCAGCCATGAAGGGGGTCATTTGAACCTCCTTAGTTTTCTGGGCAGAGGCGGCGCCGGCCCGGTCCTTCTTGTTTTCCTGGTATTTGAACTTGCTAAATTCGATCAGTTTGACCACGGGAGGATTGGCGCTTTCGGCCACCTCAACCACGTCAATGCCGAGAGCGCGGGCTCTTTCCAGGGCATCTTTGAGCGGCATGACCCCAAGCTGGCTACCATCTTCGCCGATGACCCGAACGGATTCGGCTTTAATATATTGATTGATGCGATGAAATTTACCCAAGGTGAGGCTAATTTTAGCAAAAAAGTCCTTAGAGGACAATCCCCTCTCGTTTTTCTTCAGCTTTGAACGGCAAAACGTACATATCCTGGCCAAAACCGCTGATCCCGACAAATTCAGCTTTCGCGGAGATGATCTCCTCCATCGGTTTACAGTGGCGGCAGCCGTTGGTAGGACATTTAAAGCGTTCCAGTTGTTTCGCGAGTTTGATCTGTTTAGCTACCTTGAGGATCTTTTCGGCGGCTTCTTTGGTTTCGGGGAGAACTTTTTCGGCCGGGACATCGTTATTCTCCAGATACCAGTAGCTGGCTTTGGAGACTTTTCTTTTTTGGCAATGCTGGACCAGGAGGTGGTAGATGGGTAGTTGCATGGATTTGGGATCCTCCTCGCTCTTACTGGTTTTGAAATCAATTATGTGGACCGAATCAGAGTCGGGAAGGTACTCAAGCCAGTCAACCTTGCCGCAAAGGATGATGTTGTCGTCTTCGGAAAGCCAGAAGTAGGGCAGTTCCATATCAATCTTGACGGCCAGATTCATCAATGGACCTGGGTTTTCGTCCACCCTTTTTATCATTTTCAACCCCCTTTGTTTGTAACGGTACTCGGTTTCAATATCGAAGAAGCCTCCCCGGCGACCAGAGATCTTGGCCCAGACGTTTTCGAATTTGGCTGGAAGAGCTTCACGAAAGCGGTCCTTGGTGGGGAGAACGGAAAGTGACTCGATCACTTCGTGAACAGCGGAGCCAAGTGAAAGAGGAGGGGTGACCAATTGAATCTTATGATTATTTTTTGGATCTCGATAAACATTCTTGAGAAAATAGGCTCGCGGACAGGTCAGAAAATCAGATAATGATGAGTGAGAGATCCAGGTGGCAGTGTATTTGTCCTTGGCCATAGGGATACTATAGCAAAGATAGGTACAATGGACTTATGTCATATCAAATCGAACCGCACACTGCTGATGTCAGGCTGAAAGTTGAAGCGGAGAGTTATCCCCGGTTGATCGAAGAATCTTTCCATGGTTTGATGGCGCTTCTTGATGGAAAGAGTGCTGGCCAGGAGAAAATCCGTGAGGTTTCGGTTGAGGGCAAGAATAAGACCATTCTATTGATCGATTTTCTCAATGAAGTCCTGGCTTTGGCTCAAATAAATAAGGAACATTACGTGGAGATAGCGATCAAAACGCTGACGGATGAAAGGATCGAGGCCAACCTAAAAGGCTTTCCGGTGTCTAGATTTGAAACTGACGTCAAGGCGGTGACATATCACGAAGCCGAAGTAAAAGAAGAAGACGGAAGATGGTCAGTTAGTTTAGTCCTCGATGTTTGAAACAGTCAGAAAAGAAGACCTGGTCAAAATAAATGATTTCCTTTGGGAAGTGCCGATGACTTTTTCGTCGAATATGCGGGTACCGGCCAGAATCTATGCGTCAGAGGCGTTGCTTTCGGAGATGTTGGATGACCGGTGCATCCCCCAATTGATCAATGTCGCCTGTTTGCCAGGCATCGTGAACTATGCCCTGGTTATGCCCGATGCTCATGAGGGCTATGGTTTTCCGGTTGGTGGGGTGGCCGCCTTTGATATGAATGACGGGATTATTTCTCCGGGCGGTATTGGTTATGACATCAATTGCGGAGTGAGACTGCTACGGTCGGAACTGACTTTTGATCAGGTGAAAGACAAACTTCATGACCTCGGCAGGACTTTGTACGATGAGGTGCCTTCGGGAGTCGGCCGGGGAGGAAGATTAAATCTGGTTGATGCTGATTTGGATAAGGTTTTGCTTGGAGGAGCGGCACGGATGGTCGAGCTTTCTTATGGTAAGCAAGAAGATCTGGGAAAGATCGAGTCGGGCGGAGTTTTGGTTGGAGCCGACCCTACCAAGGTTTCGGCGCATGCCAAGTCACGCGGTCGGGATCAGTTGGGAACGATGGGAGCCGGAAATCATTTTGTCGAAGCCTGTCAGGTGCAGAAGATTTTTGATGAAAAAGCGGCGGCCGATTTGAAACTTTCCCTTGACCAGGTAGTGGTTTTGATTCATACCGGCTCACGCGGGTTAGGGCATCAGATCGCCACCGATTACATCCGGACGATGCTTTCGGTCGAGGACAAATATGGGATTACCCTCCTCGATCGGGAGTTGGCCTGTGCTCCGGTAAACTCACCGGAAGGGCAAAACTATTTCGCAGCCATGAACGCAGGGGCGAACTTTGCCTTCGCCAACCGTCAGTTGATCACCTGGGAGGTCAGACAGGCCTGGAAGAGGGTTTTTGGAGGCTCAGGAGGAGAACTTTCGATGGTTTACGATGTGGCCCACAATGTGGCAACGGTTGAGGAATATGAGGTTTTCGGCGAGAAGAAGATGTTGATGGTCCACAGGAAGGGTGCAACCAGATCTTTTCCCGACCAGCCGGTGATGATCCCCGGGAGCATGGGGACGGGGTCATATGTCCTAATGGGGCAGCCGGGAGCTATGAAAAATAGTTTTGGGAGTAGTTGCCATGGTGCGGGCAGGCGGATGAGTCGGACAGAGGCAAGGCGAAGGATTGGCGGCAAACAACTGCGGGCAGAACTGCTGGAACAAGGGATTGTGGTGAATGCCGGTTCCCTTTCCGGGATGGCCGAGGAGGCACCTCTGGCCTACAAAGACGTGGATGAGGTGGTGGCAGTGGTAGAGGGAGCAGGTTTGGCCAAGAGGGTGGCAAGGCTGCGACCCCTGGCGGTGATCATCGGCTAGACTCTCTTTTCCTAGCTATATTATAAGCTATGATATAATCTGGTATAGTTAGTATTTGCCTCGCTGATTATGACCGTAGAGAGAAACTATAAGGATGTTACTGGACCGGCTACTTCAACAAAAGACGGATCTCCTACTATGAATTTTGCTCCTAAATACTTGGCTGTGGCTAGGGAAATAAAGGAAAGAGAAACACAACTATTAAGGAGTCCCTATATGATCGAACTGGAACCAGAGGCAACGTGTCAACTCTCATGTTTTGGCTGTTCTTATGGGGAAATTAGAAGTATACAGGTAATTGACCCAAATCGGAGGAGAATTCCATTAGATAAATTGAAGTCTGTTATTGACGAGGTTAGGGGTCAGGATACTCATGGTATTTTTATTTCTGGTGGAGGAGAACCAATGAATTATCCTCACATTAAAGAATTGATAGTTTATGCCGGAGAGAATATTTCTCCAGTATTTATACAAACAAATGGTATTGGCCTAAGAAAAATTAAAGATGATGCCATGGTCATGGCAAATATTCGGGAAATCTCGGTGAGTATTTATGGGTCAGACCAAGAGTCTTTTGAAAGAACTACGGGACGTGGGGTTAACACGTTTAATTCCTTTATTGAAACTATGAATGAATTTATGGAAGCAAAAAACAGAGGATTGTTCCCAAGCACCTTGATCATTAATGGCAAAATTTTGATAACCCCAGGTAACTACAAGAAAATCGCCGAGATGATTAGAATGTGTGAACAATGGGGAATGGACTCTATACTATTGAGAGAAATTCAGAACATCGAAACAGGGTTTCCTTCGACAAAAGTTAAAACATTGAGCGAGGATGAGCGTCAAGAGTTGATGGAAATATTAAAACCTTTGAGTGGAAGGACTTATGTTGATCGGCTTATTAAGTTTGAACAGGCTCCCCCAATTAAGGCATCATCGTCATGTTTTACCGCATCGCTGGGTATGCTAGCAGTTATTGATACCGATGGCGATGTTTATATTGGTACTCCGGAAGTGGGAGAAAAGCGCTTGGTAATTGGTAATATCAATAAGACGAGATTCGGAGAAATTTGGGGGGGAGAAAAACACCAAGAAATAATTAAAGAAGTTGACAACATGCAGCGCGACAGACGTTGTCTCATTGATAATTGTAGACACGCGCCTTCACATGTTGCAGCCGAAAAATATATTAAAGGGGAAATAGAAGCACCGACGATCTCCGAAGTGTTGTCTGACCCACTTGGTCAATTTATTTAGGTTATTTTTTGGCTAAATATTTTTCGGCTACGTCTTCGGCTCGGCTTGAAATAGGTTCCCACCAATCCTTGTTTTCCTGGTACCACTTGATCGTATCTTTTATTCCCTCTTCGAAAGTAAATTTTGACTCCCATCCCAACTCCCTGGTAATTTTTGAATGATCGGTAAGATATTGCATATCGTGGCCAAGTCTATCTGGAGTGAAATGAATCAAACTATGAGGTTTCTTGAGTATCGTCAAAATCTGTTCTACTACCTCAACCGTATTTTTTGGGGAATTGCCACCAACACAATAGCGGCTTCCTGGTTTGGCTTTTAATAGGACTGTTTCAATTGCACTGCAATGATCCTCCACATGTAAATAATCTCTTATGGCAATACCTTTTCCGTAGATTGGAATTGGTTTGTTTTTTAATGCTCTAATAATACAAAGAGGAATGACTTTTTCCGGAAAACAAAAAGGGCCATAATTGTTGGAGCAATTGGTAACCGTAATTGGTAATCCAAAAGTGTGGTAATAGGTAAATACGAAATGTTCAGCACTAGCTTTGGAGGCTGCGTATGGAGAACGGGGATCGTAGTTGCTGTTTTCGGTAAAACGTTTACCGCTGTTTAGTGGCAGAGATCCAAATACCTCATCTGTGGAAATATAGTGAAATCTTTTTAAATTATTTTTTTTGACAGCTTCCAGTAAAGTATGGGTGCCAATTATGTTTGTTTGAATAAAATCTTCAGGGTTTGTGATACTTCTATCTACGTGACTTTCGGCGGCAAAGTGAACTATTATGTCTACTTCTTTGACTAGACTTTCAACGAGGTTTTTGTCACATATATCTCCTTCCACAAACCGGTATTTATTTCCAAAATTTTTCTGATGTCTTTTTACGGTTAATGGGTTTGCGGCATATGACATCGAATCGAGATTTATGACCTTATCATTCGTGTATTTAGTTAGCCAATAATTAATAAAATTTGAACCAATAAAACCCGCTCCCCCTGTTATTAATAGCTTCATGGGACAAATTATACTTTCAAAGTTTATAACTGACAATGAGGTTTATTTTTCCTTCTTTGCAGGAGCTTCTTCACTAAGTTTTGATTTTATATCACAAGTGTAGGCGTCCTCGTCCAGGATCGGATCCCAGAGATGATCCTTATCCGGTGTGATATGTATGTGAAAATGATCTGGCCTTACCGATCCGGAAACCGGATCAAATCTATCCGCCCTAAATCTCCAAAAATGAACTATTTTTTTTACATCTGATCCATCTGCTCTTTTTAGTTTCGCGTCAAGCATTTTTCGCTTGACGTGAGATAGAACATCTAGAAGTTCTGCGTTTTCTTTATAAGTCTGCTCATCGAACTCAACGAAATGTCTCTTGGAAATCACCATCGTGTGCCACCACCAGTATGGCGCCAGATTGGCAATCCACACCCAGTTCTCAAACTCTTTTAGCACGATTTGATATTTTTCCCAGTGGCAAAAGGTACAAACATTTTTCGGAATGCTTGGGACAAAAACCTTATCGTATTCTTCTCGATTGAGAAGCCTTGTGGGAGGAGTAGCTATCTTTTCTGTTTTTTTTGGGTTGTTCTTTGGCATATAACCTATATTTTACATCTCTATCTCAATTACTTGCAAATTATCCCAAGTAAGTTTTCTCAAAACGTCAAAAATTAACTGTGGATATTTTGTCCAGGGAACTTGAGCGACACATAAAAGAAAGTGTCGAAAAAACGTTCCGTGACCAACTACTACCACTTTTTGGTAATTTTTTTCTGCTTTTTCTTTGAGTAAAAATTCATACAATTTCTCTACTCTTTTTGCAACCGAAGAGAAAGATTCGCCCCCTTCTGGTTTCCAGTTAATATTTATTTTGTCTCGCTTATGTGTTAACTCCCAAAAATTTGCGACAAGTTCTCTTGGTTTGCCAATAATTTCGCTTGGTGTTTCATATTCTCGGATAAAATCAAGAACCTCATATTTTTTCTTTCCGAAAATCAAATCTGCTGTTTCCTGGGCTCGTTTTAAAGGAGAACAGTAAACAATATCTACAGTCTTGATCTTATTCTTTACTTGTTCAACTTTATCTAATGTTTCGGAGTCAATGACGATGGGTGTAACATGCCTTTGTGCCAACTGATCTTCAGCATCTCTAGTCCTGGCATGTCTGATCAAGTAGACTTTCATATTCCTAACTCTTTCATTCTTTGGTTAATGTCCTGACCACTATAGAAAAGTTTCATATCAGGAAAGTTATCCCTAATTTGTTCGAGAATGTATCTTAGAGTGGAATCCGGCAATCTGCCTTTAATAGCTTGTAAAGTCCACGTTTCAAGGTATTCGTACATATCTGCATATGCTATTCGTGAACCTGCTAACAATTTCGTTATTTGTCCACGTGTATCTCCAAAATTAAAGGTCATCAACCGCTGATCCCTTTTGAAAACTTCAGGGATCCATGGAGTTATTAATCCATCATCGCCTCTTAACATTGGAGGAAAAAGATCAATGTAGTACAAATCACCGTTACTTTTTATGAAATTTGCCGGTTTTGCGTCAATCATTGCGCGAGACCGGTTCGTGCCATCATTAGCCTCACAAAGTTGTATGATCATTTCTGTCCACGTCCTTTGAGCTTCTGGGTCTTTCATTCGAATCATCACGTCAATATCTCTACCTTTAACGAACACGTCAATTAGTTCAAGTCCTCTGTCAACACGGATAGATAAATTAGCCGGAAGGCGGAGTCCGGCGTGAATTAGTGTCTGCCGATACTCCGAAACACTGGAGGCTAAAGCGACGAGGGTCTCATTTGAGAGCTCTCCCCCAGATAGTTTTTTAATAACGGGTTGCCCGTCTAATTCCCCGAGACCAACTAGGGATTGAATACCTGTAGTAGTTAGCGATGTCTCGTAAGAAATAAAGCGTTCGTGAACAGGTCTTACGCCTAGTTCGTTCTTATCTAAAAAATCAGTCATAATTATATGTGAATTATAACAAAGGTGAAGTGACTACGTGGTTATCGGTGATTGAGTGAGACTTTCAAGGATTCTTTGTTTTAGCTCTTCGGGTGAAGCACGGAGGGTATGAATATCAGCAATGAAGCCTGCAAACCCGTTTACAGGTTGATTTTTCGTTCTGGGGATCACCTGCCAATGTAGATGTTTGACAGATGAGCCAGAATCTGGTCCGATATTGAAGCCAATATTAAATGAATTTGTCTCAAAAATTTTTGATAATATTGTCTTTGATTCTTCTATCTTGGTTTGTAACTCTTGCCATTCATGGTCTGTGAGTTCAGATGTATCTTCGACATGTCTTTTTAATACGATCATCAAGTTACCATCAAGAATTGGATATTGATTTACAAACCATCCAGCTTGTATTCTCAAGCGGTTTTAAGTTTTGTTTTTCGATTATTTCCTTATTGCAAAAAGGACATTCTGTATTGTGATAACTGTGGCTGTACTTTAACCTAAATGGATTATGAACTTTCATCGTATTTTAGGATAACACAATTTTGATAAACCTAGAACATGTTTTTTGCGTTTTTTTCAGAGTGGTCTTCTTTAGAGAAATTCTAACGTATTTCCGGGAAAATCATTAAAGTGGAG
>CAYQLI010000022.1:0-4919 GCA_964418355.1 uncultured Pseudomonadales bacterium
GCTCGCCAGGAATTCTTTGTTGTTCTTCGTTTTCTTCAGTCTCTCGACGATTACTTCGGTTCGCTCACCATCGTTAAGCATATCGAGCATGCGCCGCATCAGGATAATGCTTTGGTACTCGGTCGAGTCAAACAAAAGGTCCTCACGGCGGGTGCCGGAACTCATCACGTTCACGGCAGGATAGATGCGTCTCTCAGCCAGTTTGCGGTCGAGGTTGAGCTCCATGTTACCGGTACCCTTGAACTCTTCAAAGATCAGTTCATCCATTCTCGAGCCGGTATCAACTAGGGCGGTCCCAATGATCGTCAAACTGCCGCCATTCTCGATCTTGCGGGCCGCTCCAAAGAAACGCTTGGGCGGGTAAAGCGCCGCCGGGTCAAAACCACCGGACAAAGTTCTTCCGGAAGTAGGAATGGCCAGGTTGTAGGCACGAGCGAGACGGGTGATCGAGTCAAGCAGGATGCAAACGTCGTGGCCCATTTCGACCAACCTCTTGGCGCGCTCGAGGGCAACCTCGGAAACGAGGGTTTGGTCTTCTGCTTTCTCGTCAAAGTTGCTCGCGGCCACCTCACCGGGCATCTTGCTGTTCTTCGTGATCGAAGCGATGTGGCGGGCAATATCGGTGACCTCTTCAGGACGCTCGCCGACCAAAACGGCCATTATGTGGATCTCAGGATAGTTGGCAGCGATACCGGAGGCGATCTCCTTGATCACGGTCGTTTTTCCCGCTTTTGGAGGAGAGACGATCAAACCACGCTGACCACGGCCGATTGGGGCGACCAGATCAATCAAACGGGTGGATAAAGGCTCCTTACCGCTTTCCAGCTTAATTTTTTCACAAGCATAGATCGGCGTGCCCCGCTCGAACTTCGGCCGACCAACTAGCTCTGCTGGGGTAACGTCGTTGACTGTGGCAATCGAGACAAAACCCCAATAGCGTTCATTCTCACGGGGTTTTCGTGCCTTTCCGGTAATATAGTCACCGGGACGCAGTCCGTTAGCACGCACCACACTGCTCATCATATAGACATCGTTATCGGAAGGGCGGAACTCGGGACGAACCACACCGTGGCCATCAGCACCGGCGATCTCCAAAATTCCGGCAAAGTTCTCGATCGGCATCGGCTCAGCCGGCTCGATCGAACGGGCAACTGGCCGATCCAACGAAGCTACCGGCATAATTTGGGCGGGACGACCATTGATCATTTTTACGTAAGGGGCACTACTGGTAGTAGCCATAAACTAAATTCTTTCTTAGGGAAACTAAAACTATCTTAAGATGATGTCTTAAGACTGTCAAGGGTGAAACGCGTAAGGCAACTCTGAAGCGCAAGTGTTCGAGCGCTCCCCGCGCAAACCCATTTCACCTTCGACAATCTCAAACTGATGCATAATATATCACCAACATCCCATAATGTCAACGGTCCCGTCTCCCGGGGCCTCAAGCCTACAACTACGGGGATACTAGGCGACCGGAGGCGTCGCAGCGGGCATCTTCTTCAGCTCCTCAGCCACACCCTCAAATTTGGAAACGATGTCTTTGATCAACTTATCCGAACCCTCATCCAGCTCCTCGTTCAACTTGGCTAGTTTTTGGTCCAGGGCTTCAAACTGGGTGATTTGTCCCGCGATTAATTTTGCCTTGGCCTCCTCCACTGCCGCCAGATAATCGAGCACGTCGGCGACTTGGTCCAATAGCCTCTGGTCCAATTCCTGCGCCTCAATATAATTTGTCAGGGTTGCTTCCACCTCAGGCTCAAGTCCCAAAGTTTTCAAGTATTCGATCAGATTTTTCTTTTCGTCTGTCATATTCTTATTCAATTAATCCTGTTAATTCTTACCAACCGAATAATGTCGAGAGCGGTTTCCGTTTGAATTTATCAAAATAGGTTCGACTCTCGGCCAACCAGCTCTTTCGTCCAGCCTCCCTCTGGGCCATGCCGGTTCTAATGTTCTGCCCGGCCTGGCGATATTCGTTGCCTCTTTTCACTACTCCCAACAACCACTTCCTCAAATTTCTCAATGAACCCCCCACTGCCTCTCTGCCGTTTAGGAGTGCTTGTCTTTCTGGTTCAAGAATATTCTCATTGGCCTGTTCCACCAGTGCCCCCAGGGCGGCAAAACCCTCACTGTCGCTTACCAAAGCCGCCGCCGCCTCAAAAGGACGCACCATTACCTTCCCGGCAACTTCATGAACCATGGCATTTCCGCCGTCAACCACCTTGTCAATCACTCTATCAGCCTTCTGAATTATGAAATCTCCGGTTTCGGCTAAAGCACCGATTCCCATCGCCGGAATACTTCCCACCGCGTCCGCTACCTCTACTCCCAGCTTCGCCACTCCATTGACCGATTCAGTGATCAGGGTAGATGTCCCATTCAACACCCGGTTAAGCAAATTCACCGCCTCTCTGCCATAAGCCCGCACCTCATTCCGCGCTGACGTCGTCAGCTCCTTCACTCTCTTACCCTGAGCCTCGCCACTGACGGCATAACCACCGACAACTCGAACTACATTCCAAATTCCCCCGAAACTTCTATCAAATGCCTGGCGGGCAATTTCATCGGCCGTTCGCTCTGCAGGTCTTTCCACTGGCGCAGCTGTTGCCGCAGCAACTTCGGAGGCCGCTGTCACTGTTGGTGCTTCTGGTGTAATCTCGGGGACAGTCTGTGGTGGCTCAGGGGTTGCAACTGCGGCGGGTGATTCTACTGGGGCAGGTGTCGCCTCAGGGTTACTTGTCGGAATTCCCAACTCAGGCGCCGTGGGCGGCGTGACTTCCGGCTTGTAATCGGGAAGTTCCTGTTTGGAAGCAACGGGCGCCACGGAAGCTAACTCCTCTGCAGAAAAAGGAATTTCCTGACCAACTATTCCTCTAGTTTCAATATCCATAATTTTCATCTATTTTCTAACCTAACTCCATTAGACAACAACAGCTATCCCCTGTCAATACGCTTTGCGCTTGTTACATATTTTGACTTTTGCCCACCCATCCGCTAATCTACGTGCAATCGCCCAATCCCCCTAGAAGGAGGTCAAAGTGGACGAGGAGCAGAAACGAAAGCTACTCTGGTTAATTGCTCTGGCATTCGGACTCCCACTCCTGGGAATCCTCATCATCATCGGGTGTTATCTGTGGGAGTACTTCCATCCCCAGTAGTCCCGACCATCCCGCCCCGGCCATAGCGTCGGGGCGGGTCCGAACCCAAAAGATGATGTCTCCCGTCTGCTAGGTCAAAGAGATTTCATATACCATCTATCCACAAAAAACCTTTTTCCCGAAAAATATTTCTGCTTTCCAAATTCAACCAATCTGAATGCTCATCGGCCACTCAGGCAATGCAAAATACCTTGATGCATCAAAAAATCCCCAGTGTGACGAGTGGAGAGCCTGCCCAACGCTCCACCCGTCAAACCGGGGACATTTTTTCTTGACAGGTTATTTCAACGGTGTTATTTTAAAAGGGAATTCGCAGCACCTGTCCTGTTGCGAACTCATAAATAATTAAAGAGCTTTGCTATTCGAGATAGGCTACGGTAGTAAGGCTCTTTTTTTGTGCGATTTGATCCTTTAGCGGCTCATCACCACCAAAGTCTGGCCCAATCTGGCCATCTTAGCGAACTGGCTAGACTCAAGATTTCCGATCAAGCTTTTGTTATTGCGTTTCGCGATTTTTTTCTTGTTTGAAAAGAGAGCTTGAATCAGTGTTTTCATGAGTTTTTTGGATCTATAAACAATATATCATCTCGTGTCAACTTTTTCAACCTATAACGATTCCATATCCTAAAAAATAATAAACCCGTAGTAAAACACCATCGCTTTCTACGCCCAAAAACACCCAAAAAGGAACAAACATATCGCTTGTGGATAACTTAGCTATAGGATTATAGCGGTGCAGGAGTGATGCAAAACCGCGCGCAGGCATGCCCCGGGTACTCGGCAGCGGCCAGCACGGCTTTTGCGCACTCCGAACCGCGACAGTAATGTACAATCCTAATTGTGAAATCCACTACCCTTTTTATGTGTAACTCCTGCGGTAATGAATTCGTGAAGTGGTCCGGCCAATGTCCCGCCTGCCACGAATGGAACACCCTGGTCGAGGTCAGCAACTACACGAAACCGAGCAAGGGCAGACCCCGCCAAGCGGGACCAGCCGCCTCAACTGTCACCCCAAAAGAAGCCATCAAAAACGAATCCGGCAAGACTTTTATCACCAATATCACCGAGCTGGACCGTGTTCTCGGTACCGGCCTCACCCCGGGCGGCGTCTACCTGATTGCCGGCCAGCCAGGCATCGGCAAGTCCACTCTCCTCACTCAACTGGCCATCAAGCTAAACGTCCCTCTACTCTATATCTGCTCCGAAGAAAATGTGGGCCAGGTCGCCACCCGGATCAACCGTCTCACGACCAAAGATACGAGACACATCAGTCTCCTCAACACCTCCTCCGTCGAAGAGATTCTCAAAGCTACTGCCTCAGGGAAACCGAGACTCGTCATCATTGATTCAATCCAGTCAGTTGCCACTGAGAATAACCCTACTACCGCCGGTTCCCCGAGTCAGATCCGTGACAGCGCCAGCCTCCTCATTCAAACCGCCAAAGAAAGTAACACGCCCATGATCATCGTCGGCCACGTCACCAAAGAAGGCACGATCGCCGGTCCGAAACTGCTAGAACATATGGTGGATACCGTCCTCGAACTGACTGGCGATCGCCAGCACGAACTCCGTCTTCTCCGCGGTATCAAAAATCGCTTCGGGCCTACTGATGAGACCGGCATTTTTAGAATGACCGGCAACGGCCTCGAAGAAGTCGCCGACCCGTCTAAATACCTCCTTGATGGCCGCCTCAAGGGCACTCCAGGCTCTGTCCTTGCCCTCGTCATGGAAGGTACCCGCCCGACGACCGCCGAGATCCAG
>CAYQLI010000022.1:4929-6488 GCA_964418355.1 uncultured Pseudomonadales bacterium
CTCGTCGTCGAGTCCGCCATTCCCGTTCCCCGCCGTATCGCCAAAGGTATAAACACGAACCGCCTCCAGCTCATCTGTGCCATCCTG
The DNA here is from genome assembly GCA_964418355.1 of uncultured Pseudomonadales bacterium. Lineage (GTDB taxonomy): Bacteria > Patescibacteriota > Microgenomatia > UBA1400 > MFAQ01 > 2-01-FULL-50-23. The sequence goes on from CAYQLI010000022.1 coordinate 5,017, forward strand.
ACCAAACACCTAAGGCTTCCCTTGGGAACCAAGGATGTCTTTATAAACGTCACCGGTGGCCTGACCGTGAATGAGCCGGGTGTTGACCTAGCTGTCGCTCTCGCCATTATTAGTTCGGTGAAAAACAAAGCCCTGCCCGATAGCTCCATCTGCTTCGGAGAACTGGGACTCCTTGGCGAGATCCGCTCCGTTTCCTTTCAGGAGAAGCGCCTCAAAGAAGCCACCAAACTCGGCTACAAACATATCTATTCACCCCAAACCCACCCCCACCTCGGCAAGATCATCAAAAATAAATAGTATGGACGAAAGAAATAGCATACTCGCCGTTCGAAAAGAACAAAGACAATCAATTGACGAATTTTTCCGTGACGAAACGGCAAATAAAGAGGAGGCCTGGGGAGTCTATGGCAAAGATTTTGGACAATATAGCGAGACCTTCGGCCTATCCCAAAAAATATTGCCCGACTTCATCGAATCAGTTCGCCGCAGGCATACCCCATTTGGTTTGGATCTCCTAAGCGGTACCGAAATGCTTGAGTCATTGAAAATCGGGGGAATCGCTGTCGGTTTAACGGACGCTCGCAGCGAAGAGCAAAAAGGAAAAGACAAGAATGTGCGATGGCAGCTAACCTACGATCTGCTTGATGAGAGAAAATTGGCTTGGCGGGCCGTCAGAAGAACGATGCTTTTTCACCACATCCCCGCCTTCGACTTGATCACCCAAAGAGGAATCCTGGGCTTCGAACTGATCTCCCCCGATCCGACCCTTCACTTTTATCATCTTCAGCAAATGTGGTCTGTTTTGGCCGAAGGGGGAATGATCCTGACCGAAATCGGAACTTTTGATTCGGGTGTTCTCGAGAATAATAAGACCTATGACTACTGGAGCAACATTAAGGGAATCAAGGCCGTCGCGACACCCTGGAAAGGTCTTCAGCTCTTCAAACTACCGGGCCACCCGGAAAAACTTCCTCTGAACTTCAAGCCCACCAAAAAAGAACTGAGAAAATGGAAGCTTTCCGTCCATTAGGACTTCCCGAACACCTGCGCCAGAAGGCGGACCATCGGCTCACACAGATGCCGGCAGGCCGGGTCGCTCCTCTCAAGTGATAATTGATAGTGAATCGGATCAAACAATTCACCGCCGGTATAAATCGCATAAAATGTCAGCTCATGATTGTCCAATCCCAACTCAAAAACCCCGCCCAACTGCTCTGTATCAACCGCCTCTCCAAAGGGGAGAAACTTTTCATCAAGTCGTGCCAGGCCATTCTGGAATTGTCTAACACTTGGAAGCCAATACTGCCTGTCGGTATCAATGGGTTTAATTACCACCGAAAGAGCGCCGTATCCCTGGGCCTGGATTACAAATCTCTCATCTCCCCGAATCTTATTCAGCTCAACTAAGTTCCACCATCCTAGTCCCTCCTCCCACTTCACCCCCGCCACTGTGCCATCTGGCAACGGAATCG
>CAYQLI010000022.1:6498-11951 GCA_964418355.1 uncultured Pseudomonadales bacterium
CCGGTGGGTCTTCAAATTGGGAAGCACCTTCATTGCCTCGATCGCCTGTTGGGCTTGGAGCCAAATTTCGTCAAAACTATCTTCCAATGCAAAAACGCTTTTGTCGGTTTCAGCTCTTCTTAGCTTTTCAGGTCTTCCCCTATTTGCCATGGTAACCCAATCCTACCACACCTGCTATATAGTGACAGATCTCTTCTCCTAGCGTAGTTTTAACCTTTCTTAGGCCAGTCTTCCACAAACAAAGCCGCCCCAGCTACGGTCGCCCCCCTCATCTTTATTTTGCCTAAGGCAACTTTAAATTTAGCCTGTTCAGCAATATCACCGCTCTTTAACTCTGGCAATTTGATCTGACGCGACTCATCCAAAATCAACGCCCTCTCAAAATCGGGTAATTTCAACGCAAATCGTTTCCATTCTCCTTTTCCACCGCCTGCACCACTATCTTTCCAGGCTTGCAAAATAATGACCCAGTCACTATCTTCATCAAACGGTCTCTTCAAAGTAATTACCCGGCAATTGCGCCAGATATCCTTTATAAAATCAAGCCCCCCCAATCTTTCCAAAACCTGACTAATATATTCACCCGGTTTGGCTCCCAAATCAAATTCCACTTCTATCCCGTCTGTTCTCAAGATATCCACCTTCATTTTGTTTCTGGACAATCCCTCGAATAACCGTTGTTCAAGTTCTTTCGTCGCCAATGCATACTGAGACTCTTTGTCAGTTCCACTAAAATCATAAGGACATTCCGCTTTAAATATTTTTTGCCACTCCTTTTCCACGATCGCGACGTTGTCTTCATCAAACCCGCTAAGGTCGGCACCCCCAAAATATATATCCATATACTCACCCGCCCCCCCAACCTCACCCATTTCCTCTTCACTGACTCGGACAAATTTTTGCTTCAGGTCGGCACCAGGTCCTTCGAAACCTAATCCCGATGGTATTGTGGGTGTTGCGGCCATTCCTTCAGTCCTCGGCAAAAATCTTTCCGCACCAGCCACAGACGCCGCCCTGGCCTTCTCTTCCCGTTCTAGTTCATCTCTGAGACTAAATACTTTCTGACCTTCTCCAATGACCTCATCAATTGCCATAACTCCACTCTAGCAAAAATTCCGTGGCAAATCTATTTCTCCTTCATGGATTCGAGGTACTTGCGGAACTCCTCGCGGACTTTCTTCCAGTCACCCTTCGCATCTTCAATTTCCTTGAAGATCAGCTCGACGTCTACCAGGATCTGGTCTTCTTTAACCACCATCTTTGTTTTTGCCATCTTTTTCTCTTTTCTTCCCGGACCAAACGGCCCGGGATTAACTTCTAATCTTAACGGTACTCAACCGGGACCTCAGTCAGAACGACACCCAAACTCATGCGGCGACTCTTGGAGTCCAGCATCTCGACGTAGACATCCACCGACTCACCCACTTTGAATTCTTTCCCTTGTGGCTGCTTGCTGACGTGGATCAAACCATCAATGCCGCGCTCAAAGTTCACAAAGACACCATATGGGGCGATGCGAACCACCTTGCCGACGTGTTTCGTTCCGACAGCGTACTTGGTATCAATGTCCCTCCACTGTTCTCCGGAAAGCTTCTTGATGGAAAGGTTTAGTTTCCCAGCCTCTTTCTCAATACCGATGACCATCACTTCGACTTCCTGACCCACCTTGAACATAGTGTTTGGATCTTCGACTTTCTCCCAGGAGATCTCACTGATGTGGACTAGGCCCTCGACCTTCGCGACTTCTTCTTTGCCCTTCACCGGGACATTGACGGTTACAAAGACACCGAAAGGCATGATCCCGGAAACGGTTCCGACCAGTTTGGTGCCTGCCACGACGTCAGCCAAAGCTTCGTCTTTTTTGGCAAGTCCTTCAGCGTCAGAGACCAATTTCTCCGAGAAGATCAAACGGTTCTGGGCTTTGTCAACTTCGATCACTTTGGCCTTAAAGGTCTTGCCCAAAAGTTCGTCCATGTTGCCGAGATACTTCTCGCCAAATTGTGAGGCGGGGACAAAACCGCGGATCTCTCCGATCTTGACCACCATACCTCCCTTATTGACTTCGAGTCCGGTGACATCGACTTCCTTATCTTCGTCCATCCATTTCTTGAAGACGGACCAGCGGCCTTCTTCGACTGCTTTGCGTAGAGACAAAAGGATCTGACCCTGATCATTCTCGGGATGTTTCACGAAGACGGAGATCTTGTCGCCCACCTTGAGAGTTTCGATGATATCAACTGCCTCTTTGGCCTCAGCGTCGGCGACGACACCTTCGGTTTTGGCGCCAATATCAACGAGCACCATCTTGCGCGAAACGAAGGAGACAGTTCCCTCGAGCTGCTGACCGCGTTTGGGGGTCACCAGAGTCGCTCCGGCCTGCGCCATCAGTTTGTCCATCAAGGATTCTCCTTTGACCACGGGGGCAACTTTCTTCACCTCCACCTCCTTAGAAATTACCTTGGCAACCGCCACTACGGCTTCTGCCTTAACTGCTTTTTTTGTAGCCATTAATCATAAATCTCCTTTCCTGCCTATTCAGGCAAACACTATTTTATCATAACTAGGCTCAAAACCATACTCTCTATTATAATTCTGATATGCTTTCTTTATGGACAAACCAGTCAGGATCATTACCAAAGTGATGAATGACAAGAACCAGCAATACTTAGATGAAATGTTGAAAAACCTCGACAAACGAATGGCTGAAGAAAAAGTCAAAGCCTAGATCAATCGCCTCGGATCAAACTTTTCCTCCAATTCTCGCCTCCGTATGACCGCATATTTAACCAATCGCAGGAGCATCTCATTGGGAATCATCTTGTGACCGCTTACTGGATTCTCAAAAGTAATCGCATTTTCGACCAGTTCTATCGAGCCATGACCCACCTCATTTACGATCCCGTCTTGATCGCCAAAATAAAAGAAGCTTTGCATATACCTCGGAAACCTGGAGGCCAGCTCGTCCCACCTTTTTCCAGCCTTGATATGGCCCAGGTATACACTCGCCGCCTCATCAAAATTTTCCAATAACCATTGGTGGAACTCTGAGCCCGCCCCCATTTTTTTCATCATCTCGGCCACCTTCGGAAAATACTTGGCCATCGTATTAAGCAAACTACCCTCTTTTTTAGTTTCTTCCAAAAATTTACAAATATAATCCGGAAATTTATCTCCCTCAGACCTCGCCGGACCGCAACTACCAATATAAGTATGGAGCTCATATTTGGCCGCAAACTCCCGCCCGATCAAATCACCCTTTGAGTGACCATAATAAATTACATTTGCTGATTCAATTCCCTTCTCCTTCAGCGTGTTATACAGCCAATCTGCCTGCCCCTCGAAACTTTCCAAATCTCCCTTGAATTGTGGCCAATCTGTCGCCAATACTTTTACCCCGCCATCTTCGAGAAATTTCTTGCAATCAACTACGTCATCGCTTTTGGAGTCTCTCCCCACTCCGGGTCCCAGAACCACCCATTTGTTAGAAAGGTCTACCTCCATTGTTTCCGGAATGACTTTATTTACTTCTTCAGAAAATGCCTCCTGGGCCTCGCTTTGACCTTTAGGCACTGACTCCAACCCCTCAAGGTATCTGACATAAGCCACCGCCGCTTCATCTTCAGTCAATTTATATTCGGCCTTATTTTCCAATCCCACTTTTTTCTTTCCAAATGACGCCAACGACTCGCTTATTTTCTCCTTCAGTTCCGCATCCAAGGCCGCGGGAATGCCGGCTCTCTTTCCTGCCATTCTCAAGATATCCGCCGCACAGATATACAAGAAGCCTGTGTCCGTATTCGGAGCAATATCTGTATACATACCGGGGTCCTTTTCCAAATCCCTCACATATTTTGCGATCAGCCGCAAGGTTTTCATTTCCTCTTTGCTTCTTTCATCTTCCGATTCACCCACCATTTTTTTGGAAATGATCTCGGTAATACTCTGATTACGCAACAGGTCGTCCTTGATATCTGCCACTACCACACCCGCCCAAGTTAGCTTTCCTTTTTCTGTCACTCCCTCCATTTCCGGATTTACCAATTCGACACCCCCACTCACCACCGCTTTATCCATTCGCTCATCCACCATATGCCGATTTTTTCTTTATGCTCATCACCACTGAATATAACAGAACTAGCGGTGCCACAAAAAAACCAACTCTTTCAAGTTGGTTTCATTGTTTGCCCGGCGATGATCTACTTTCGCACGACCTTGCGGTGGCACTAGCATCGACGCTGACTCGTTTCACTTCTGAGTTCGGAATGGGATCAGGTGGGACCAAGTCGCTCTGATCACCGGACAGAAAAATACCCATACATAGGTATTTTTCTTTCTGGTGATCGTCAATATTTTAAGGTTCTGTCATCCTCGCGAAAGCGGGGATCTATTTGTATAGATTCCGGGTCAAGCCCGGAATGACATTGTTCCCTGAATAGTGAATAGAAATGTATCACATGCATAAATTGCATCGGAAAAATTTGATTTATTCTTTGATCATTAGTGCGAGTAAGCTAAACAACTTGCATTGCTTACACCTCTCGTCTATTAACGTGGTAATCTTCCACGGATCTTTCGTTTGATTGCTCAAACATGGGTTTCTCATCTTAGGAAGAGCTTCCCGCTTAGATGCATTCAGCGGTTATCTCATACCAATGTAGCTACTCAGCTATGCGCCTGACGGCAACAACTGAATCACTAGGGATTGGCTCACCTTGGTCCTCTCGTACTGAAGGCAAACTCCCTCAAAAACCCCACGCTGACAGCGGATAGAGACCAACCTGTCTCACGACGGTTTGAACCCAGCTCATGTAGCACTTTAATGGGCGAACAGCCCAACCCTTGGGACCTTCTCCAGCCCCAGGATGTGCTGAGCCGACCTAAAAATTCCATCTATTACTAGTTGGTATGGACTATATCTTTCGTGCAAAGGATTTTATTATTTCACTCATCCTTTTTACTTATTGGCGTGTTATAGCTTGCGCTATCTCTCCCTTTCGGGATCAGTCTCTACGGGGTTTCGGGCAATATATTTCTATAAAGTCCTCACTTCCCTCGGTATTCCCCAATGATGTTCATCTATTGGTAGTTCACCGATATAAGCCAAATTTATTTCCTCGACATTCGTTCTAGGTTCATCGAGGTAGCGAACCGCGTCGTCGCTGTGGACGCTCAGACGCGACTACTCTGTTATCCCCGGGGTAGCTTTTATCCGTTAAGCCCGGTACTTCCCACGAAGTACACGAGGATCACTTAGACCTACTTTCGTATCTGCTCGACCTGTTTGTCTCGCAGTTAAGCACCCATATACCTATATGCTTCCGGTTCCGTTTCCATCGGAACTAAGGGTACCTTTGTACGCTTGCGTTACTCTTTAGCAAGCAACCTCCCCAGTTAAACTACCCATCAGACAGTGTCCTCGCTGACGTTTGCAGTCAGCTTGAGTGAGAAACGTA
>CAYQLI010000023.1:0-7719 GCA_964418355.1 uncultured Pseudomonadales bacterium
GCCATGCTTGAGGATATCGCTATTCTCACCGGCGGGACCGTCATTTCCGAAGACCTTGGTAGGAAGCTTGACTCGGTCACTCTCGAAGATCTCGGTCATGCCGACCGCGTCTGGTCAGACAAAGACAATACTAGAGTCGTTGGTGGCAAAGGTGATCCCAAAGATATCGCCGCCCGCGTTTCTCAACTGAAGACCGAAGCCGCGAATACGAAATCTGACTTCGATCGCGAGAAACTCGAGGAAAGACTAGCCAAACTTGCCGGCGGTGTCGCTGTCATCAAGGTCGGTGCTCCTACCGAAGTCGAACTGAACGAACTCAAAGAAAGAGTCAAAGACGCCGTTGGTGCGACCAAGGCTGCCATCGAAGAGGGAATCGTCCCCGGTGGTGGTGTCGCTCTTCTCCGGACCGCCAAGGTGCTCGCCACTTTGAAAGCCGCGAATGCTGACGAACAGGTTGGCATAGACATCGTCCGCGAGTCGTTATCCATGCCGCTCCGTTGGCTCGCCAAGAACTCCGGCGCCGATGATGGCTGGGTTGTCAGAAAAGTCGAGGAAAGTGAAGACAAGAACTTTGGTTTCAACGCCCTCACCCTCGAGTTCGAAGACATGCTTGCGGCCGGTATTCTTGATCCGGTAAAGGTGACTCGAAGCGCGCTCCAAAATGCCGCCTCTGTCGCCAGCATGATCCTCACCACCGAATGCCTTGTTACCGATCTTCCTGAAGAGAAGAAGGAAGACCACGGCCACGGCGGCATGGGTGACATGGGAATGTAACTAGAAATGAATTGACGAATAGCTAAAAGAAAGGCCCTCCGCCCGGATGGCTTTGGAAAAACATGAATAAAGAACTCGAACAAGGTTTGCGTCATATCCAAAACCACCCTTCTACTGGTCTGGCTCACAACCAACATATGATATCGACGCAAGTCGAGACAATTTTTGCCATCGACAAACTCACTCAGGAAATAGAGAGACTCAGGAGTGGACTTGATAGGTCAAGTAAAGAAAGTGGGCAACTTGAGAGATCAAATTACAAATTACAGATCGCAATCCTGATAGCCACAACAGTTGGGGCACTGAACATTATCATTCCGATATTAAAAACTTTCGCAAGCTGGATCGCAAATGCTATATTACCTGTCCTTCATAGACTGACCGAAATTAATTTCGGTCAGCCAGAGACAGTCGCCTTCTTGACAACAATTTTGTCGGTGATAAGCGCGATAGTCACATTTATAGCTGGAAGAAAAGTAATCCAATTTGAAGATAATATCAAAGTCCGAGATTCAATTGAAATGGTACTTACGGATAGGAATGGAAAAATAAAGGAAACTAGAAAACAATAACAACCGAATGTTACCAAAAACAGATCTTTACTCCCTGAAAAATCTAACTATTAAACTCGTTGAAGTTCAAACCTGGTGCAACGAACAAAACCCCAAGCCAATATTTTGCGAGTTACCAGAAGATCTATTTAAAGTTAAGTCATTTACAGAAACTTCTTCAACAGCATCACCTTCACCCTCAGGAACAGTAGATAACGGAGGAACGTCGACAACGACCACATAATGGAGGCGAGAAAATACCTTCAAAAAGACCCGGTGATGAGGAAACTCATCGCCAAACATAAGATCAAAGAATACTGGGGTGGTCAAAACAGTTTATTTCTGGATCTCGTCGAGATCGTCACCGGCCAGCAACTCTCTATCAAAGCCGCCGATACTATTTTCAAACGCTTTCTGACTTTGTTTCCGGGTAAACCGGAATCGGAAGACGTTGTGAAGCTCACCGTCGAGCAGCTCCGTTCGGTCGGCCTCTCAAATTCAAAAGCCAATTACGTCAGAAATATCGCGCAGGCCGTCACCTCCGGCACTCTCCCCCTCAATAGTTTTGAAAATATGCCTGATGAAGAAATTAAAAAAGAATTAATCAAAATCAAAGGTATCGGTCCCTGGTCCGCCGAAATGTTTTTGATTTTTTCCCTGAAACGCCCCGACGTTTTCTCGGTGGGGGATCTGGGTCTCCGGACCGCCATCGAGAATCTTTATGGCATCAAACGGGATAACCTTGAGAAAATCGAAAAACTGGCCGAAACCTGGCACCCGCACCGCACTTTAGCCTGTCGTCTTCTCTGGGCTAGCCTTGAAAAGGTATAATGGCGACCATGATTGACCTCCACCAGGTTCTCCAAGAAAAACGCGACCTATTCGATCGCCAGCTGGCTGAAGCGAAGTTTACCCGTGACCACGCCGCCACCCCCACCGAGAGCGCCTCTGACAAAACCCGCCAAAATGCCGAACAGCTCATGGACTCATTAAACGATGCCAAGAAGAAGTTGCGCCTTTTGGAAATCGAGCTAGAGAAACTTCCTTCCTTCACCAACCTCGCTACCGTCAATACCATCGTTACCCTCCGGACTCCCCTGGGTACCAAAAACTTTCTTCTTGTGCCCGAGGGCCTCGGCGGTCAAACCATCGGTGATACTTTTCTTCTTTCGGTCCAATCGCCCCTGGCCAAATCATTTCTAAACCAGAAGGCTGGTTACACCTTCACTTTCAATGGGGGAGGGTACCAGATCGTCTTTCTGAACCCAAATAGTTAAGATCGGTTATTCCGCCTTTCTCTTCACCAAAACGGTATAGTCCCTTGCCCGTCCGTGATAATTTCTCAGTTTCGTTATCAGGACATCATCTTCCCCTAACTCCGATAGACCCTTGAAGTCAACTGAAACCGAAAAATCCTCTTCATTCGGAATTACCAGCTCGGGGTGGCCGGACCCAGAAAACAAATTAGCAAGCGACTTGATCAATCTTTGGTTTGTGTGGGCCATCACCCAGCCTATTCCACCGACTCTTTGGCTCAAAGCCTTCAACTCACTATCTTGGGCTTTCATCCAACGATAGATTTCATAAAGGGAAAAGCCCAGCATCGTCGCGTGCTTAGCGAGCTTGGAGGAATCCTCGCCAAAATTACCCTCAGGGACGAAGTCAAACAAGTCCGCCCAAGCTCCGCCGGGATGCCGGAAAAACCGCAGTCTGAAACCGGTATTTCCGACCCCTACGACAGTCGCGTTCCTTTCCGGCACGATCGCTACCTTTCCGTAAATAGGAACGATATAGTCCTCGGTTCTGGTTTCCGTATCAGTAAATTCTTGGGCCATACTAATCTTCCTCGATTATATATCTGCCGCAATCGGCCTGAATATATATCCACAAAAAATGTCAGTTATCCACACAGAATAAATAATTGGTGAATCAAGACAATTCCTCACAAAATTGTTGACAAAGTTTCGATTACAATTAACCAATGCTCTCTTTTTTCAATTTCAAACTGAAAAGATTAGGCAGGCGGATCGGTCCCGGTATCATTACCGGCGCCTCCGACGACGACCCATCCGGAATTTTGACCTATCTCATCGCCGGCGCCCAAACCGGACTCAGTTTGCTTTGGGTAACTCTTCTTACCATTCCACTGATGGTTTCTGTCCAGGAAATGTGTGCCCGGATCGGTATCGCCACCAGGCGGGGACTAATGGGGAATATGAAACTCCATCTCCCTAAAATGGTCCTGATCCTCGTGACCGTCCTGATGTTCGCCGCTAACACCTTTAACCTCGCCGCTGATCTTTCCGGTATGGTCGGGACCCTCAAACTTCTCCTGCCCTTACCCGGGTTTCTTCTGGGGAGTCTCTTGGTCGGCATTATCCTCGTCAGCCTCATCTTTTTCTCCTACCAAAAACTGGCTCTTATCTTCCGCTGGCTAACTCTGCCTCTGCTTGCCTATATTGGTTCTGCCTTGCTGTCGGGGATCTCTCTAAAGGACATGCTCTGGCATACTTTTTTGCCTCAGATCGAATTTTCTAGAACCACCATGATCGTGCTGACCGCCCTCCTCGGGACAACGATTTCGCCCTATCTCTTCTTCTGGCAGACCAGTGAAGAAGTTGAAGAAAAACGGCTCCAAAAAGAGTCTTCCACCAATAAGGAGATCTCCAACATGCGTTTCGACGTCCTTCTGGGCATGGTTTTTAGCAATCTGGTGAGCTACTTCATTATTGCCGCCGCCGCCGCCACCTTTAACAGGCATGGGCTCCTTGATCTTGTTTCCCTCCAGCAGGCAACCACCTCTTTGATCCCCCTAGCGGGGAACCTGGCAACAATTCTATTTGCGATCGGGATATTGGGTACCGGCATGCTCGCCATTCCCGTCCTCGCCGGATCGGCCGCTTATGTCATCGCCGAATGTTTTGGCTGGCAAGAAGGATTGGACCGGAAATTCAAGGATGCTCCCAAATTTTACCTCGCTATAATTTTTAGTACCCTTATCGGTCTGGCGCTGTCGCTGGTTCAATTCGATCCGATCAAACTTCTTTTTTATACCGCTATCGTCTATGGCATCCTTTCACCCATCTTAATTCTCCTCATTCTCTATATTGGCAATAATCGGAAGCTGATGGGGGACCAAACCAATGGCCCGGTCAGTAACTTCTTAAACGGCCTAACCTTTGCCGTCATGAGCCTGGCGGCCACTAGTCTGCTTTTCGTTCGTTAACGAAGGTAAGCGAGAGGGTTTCTCGGGATTCCATTTTTTCTGATCTCCAGATGAAGGTGTGGCCCGGTCGTGCGACCAGTTATTCCAACTTCTCCGAGTTCAGTTTTTTCAGTCACTTCATCTCCCTCCTGGACGAACAATTTACCCATATGGGCATAAAGCGAGGTCAAGCCATCTCCGTGATCAATGGTGATGCTACGGCCATAGTTAAAACGGGAAATCGAGATCTCAACAACCCGGCCAGATTTCACCGGATAGATCGCCGAACCCTTGGGTGCGGTGATATCAACTCCCGGGTGTTCTGACCAATAGCGCTGTGAAATCCCGGTCATGCCCGGTAGTGCGATCACTGGACCGGTCGCAGCCGTCTCGACAGCCAGCGGCAGGCTAGTCGGCTCCAAAGCCGAAACCGGCGTCTGTTTGGCCAAAGGATAAACTCCCAAAGCTAAGATCAGGCTGGACGCAGAAAGAAAACCCCCAAAGGCCACCCTGGCCTTTCTGGCTTCGAAAAACGGGCGTAATAGTTTGGAAATAGGGTTGCTTACCCTAGTTCTGGGCAGCCAATTTTTTATATCAATCATAACCACGGGTAAACCCGTGAGATTGTTTTTTTCTAGGCTGCCTCTTTCAGAAAGATACCGGCTACGGTGAGCTCTCTTATGAAAGGTTCGCCTAATAAAAAAGCCTGCTAGGTTATTAATTTAATAATTACCTGACAGACCGCGATAATCCTACCAAATTACCCTATAAATGTCAAGTTTTGGAAGCCCCGCCCAGCCCGGCGTGCTATTATCAATTTGTGCTCAATTCTGACATCCTGAGAGGTAAAAATGTTCTTCTGCGCGCCGATCTGGATGTGCCCATTAGGGAGGGGAAGGTTGAGAACGATTTTCGTCTCCAAGCTCTCCTGCCTAGCCTCAAATTGTGCCTGGAAAACGCTCAAAGTACCCTCATTATTGGCCACTTGGGCCGTCCCGAGGCTAAGTCCGAGCAGTTTAGCCCAAGCGAACTGGTTGAGCGCGGTGCCGAATCTCAATTCAGCCTCAAACCAGTCCAAGAGTGGCTAGAAAATGCGCTCCATCGCACTATTTTCTTCATTGATTCGGGTTTTTCTCCAGGGGAGTGGGCAAGGGGAGAGTTCCCCCTAGCCATGTTCGACAACTTACGTTTTGATCCGGGTGAATTGGGTAATAGTAGGGAATTCGCGACCCAATTAACTCAAGGCAGCGACATTTATGTTTATGAAGCCTTTGCCGCTTACAACAGTGCCGCCAGCCTCCGAATAATACCCGAAATTATCCCCACCTACACCGGAATCCAGTTCGACCGCGAGGTCGAAGAGTTGGCCAAAATCGTGAAAAGTCCTGCTACACCAAGCCTTTTAGTCCTCTCGGGTGTCAAGGAAGACAAGAGACAATATGTGGATAACTTTGTGGATAAGTTCGATGAGATCCTGATTGGAGGCAAATTAGCTAGCCTCGTCCAGCCTCGACCGAAAGTCATCCCTGCCACCTTGACCAGCGACGGCCTGGATATTGACGAGGCCTCCACCAGTCTCTTTTCAGAGAAAATTAAAGCCGCCAAATCAGTTGTCATTAATGGCCCTTTGGGTAAATTTGAGGACGGCCTTCATGCGGCCGGGACCAAGGCGGTTCTAACTGCCGCGGTCTCCTCCCCCGCCCGAGTGATTATTGGTGGTGGTGACACCTTGGCCGCCATTCCCGCCCTTGGCTTTTCCTATACCGATTTTGACTTTGTTAGCACCGGCGGTGGGGCGATGCTTGAATTTCTCGCCACCGGTACCCATCCCCTCCTCGAGGTGATCAAGAACCAAACTTATGCCCATCCTTGAATCGCCGGTTGATCTGATCAAGCATCCCGTTACCCATGGTTATTGGGTTGATGAATCAAACAATCCTTCCTATCGAGGGTTTTATGACGCTTTTGCCGGCCACCACCCAGGGGTAGATTTCTCCGTCCCCGAAGGCACTCCGATCAAGGCGGCGATTCCAGGCATCGTCATTCGCCAGGAATCCCACCCCGGGATGGGCAACACTCTCGCCATACGCCTCGGCAATGTCTATTCTCTTTATTCCCATCTTTCGGAATTCTGCGTCGAACTCGGCCAGCTTCTTCGGCCGAAACAACTCCTCGCCTATTCCGGCAATACTGGTTCTGCGACCACCGGTCCCCACCTTCATTTCGAGCTTCGCGATCTCTCAATTAGCTCTCTAAAAGATTCGGTCTTCGAACCGGTTTTTGGAAAAGAATTGGCCCGGTACCAACCTACCTTTACTCACATCATTAACGATTCTTCCAATACCCTGGTCAGTCTCTCTCTTCGCTATTTTGGTCAGCCCTCTTTTGCCTCGCTCATTCGGGACAACAATCCGCAGTTCACCGCCTATTCCTTTGATACACCTCTTCCCCAGAATCAGTCTGTTCTCATTCCCATGGCCCCGGCTCATTTTGTTAAAAAAGATTCGTGATATAAACAGCGAATGACCAGACCCCAACCCATACCAGAATTTGGAATAAAAAGAGAAAATGAAGAACGCCGCGACGGTGGTTGCGGAATCGTTTATGACCCTAAAAGTAAAAAGTATGCGATGGGGAGACAATTTGAAAACGGGCGGCTAAGATTTTTTTCCGGTGGAGTAGATTCAAATGAAGACATGCAGGCAGGAATATTAAGAGAAGTAACCGAAGAAAGCGGTCTGCATGATTTTGGACATATCGAAAAGATTGCCGAAGCCATGACTCACTATTACAATACCCTGAAAAAAGTAAACCGGATTGCTCATGCGACTTGCTACCTAATTGTGCTAAAAAGCAAGGATCTTTTGCCTCTCAAGCTGGAGGAACATGAGAAATTTGAGCTGGTTTGGGCCAACAGCGACGAAATCCTGACTAACTTTAGGAAAGAAAATGCCAACCAGGATAACGACCACTGGATCTATTTTATGGATAAAGCTGTAAATCGTTTAGCAAAACTGGGATATAAACTGGAAATCGGGAGCACAAAATTGTAAATTGGAGGTAATGCCCAATTTTGCCATCAATGGTTTTGGTCGTATCGGCCGCTCGGCCGCTCGCGTCTGGCTAAGAAACACACCGGCGACATCAATCTGGCCGCGATCAACACCTCCGGCTCTCTTCCCGCCTCCG
>CAYQLI010000023.1:7729-11843 GCA_964418355.1 uncultured Pseudomonadales bacterium
GTCGTATCGGCCGTTCTGCCGCCCGCGTCTGGCTCAAAAAACACACCTCCGGTATCAATCTGGCGGCGATCAATACCTCTGGTGCTTTTCCCGCTTCCGGTTGGGCCCTTCTCCTCAAATACGATACTGCTTACGGCGCCCTGCCCTACCAAATTGAAGGCGAAGATCTCAAAAACCCCAAGGAGGCCACCGACGCTGACCCTTTGATTGGTTATCTGAAGATCCAGACCGATTCCACTAATTTAAAAATCCCAATCCTGGCCCAGCGCGACCCCAGCAAAATCCCCTGGGGCCAGTATCAGGTTGATGTCGTCGCCGAATGCACTGGCCTTTCCGCTCCCGTCAAAGGCGGCGGGGTCCCGACCGTCGTTCTCGGGGTCAATGAGCAAGTTCTTAAGGAACACGCCAATATGATCTCCGTCCTCAGCAATGCCTCCTGTACCACCAATAGTGTCGCCCCAGTCGCGTCCATCATGCATGCCAAGATCGGCGTCAAAAAGGCCATGCTCATGACCGTTCATGGTTATACCGATGATCAGAATCTTCAGGACAACAGCCACCGTGATCCGCGCCGCGCCCGCGCCGCCGCCGCCAATATTGTCCCGACCAGTACCGGAGCAGCGATCGCCGCCACCGAAGCCGTTCCCGAACTCAAAGGTCTTTTTGATGGCCTGGCCCTGCGGGTGCCCGTGATCACCGGTTCGATCTCTGATTTTACTTTTGTCACCGCTCGGGCCACCTCGGTCGAGGAGGTTAATGAAATGTTTATTGATGCCGCGCGAACCCCACCCTTTGCCGGTATCCTCGCTGTTACGAATGAACCACTGGTTTCCTCAGATATCATCGGCCGCTCTGAGTCAGCCATTGTGGATTTAGGTCTGACCCGCGTGATTGATGGTGACCTGGTCAAGGTTATGGCTTGGTATGACAACGAGTGGGGCTACAGCTGCCGCCTGATCGAGCAAATCATCAAAGTTACCGAGATGTAATAAGGCCCTGAAGGTAATTTTTGTATATCTTGTACTTTCGCTTCAAATATGGCGCCAAACTAAGGTCGTGGTACATTAATCTACACACGGCCACAGCTTCTCTGGACTTGAAAGCTAATCTGAAAGCACCGCTCTGAAACGGAATGTTTTTTGGTTTTGTTCCTAAGATATTCGATATGTTTTCATTGAGTTTCTTAAGAAACATAAAGCTTCCACTAACGAAAACAACCTGAATCGTTTTCTGATTAATTCCTCTACGACAGATATTTACACATCCATCTCCATCAAAATAGCCTCGAAGGAAAAATGAGAAAAACTCATTGGGGAGGGCTGGTAAAAGGATGGTTAGTGATTTTTTTGGGCTTAATCCGAGCTGTAACAGATCTGAGTAAATCAACCTGTTTCCTATTCGAAGTCGATACGATGGCTTACACAAATACGTCTTGCCCTTACCAAAGTTTCTTTCGATCGCGGGACGGTAGTCGAGCCTGTGATTAGAGGACATTGTCTTCCCAATTTGATATAGGAGGTCGCTGTCGTTATTTGATAACAGCAAATAACACGTCCTTGAAGAAATCCTCGAGTCGATAATCGCACCATCCGCATAAATAAAACCCAACACATACGCCATCGACGAAGACCAAGTTTTGAAGAAATTTTCGTTTACTTTGCTACGGTTATGCCCACCTCTAGGGTCACGGTCCACACATCAATAATGACCGAAGAAAAACCGAAAGTCAAACTGGAGGCCTAGGTGGGACTCGAACCCACGGTACTTGTTTTGCAGACAAGCGTGTTCGCCACTTCACCACTAGGCCAACAATCTTCATATTTTAGCATCATCTGGTATACTGAACCTGATTATGAAAGCTAACCATCTCATAGTTTTATTTTCTTCCGCCCTTCTTCTCGCTGGTTGCTCCTTGCCTTTCGGTCAAAAAAAGGCCGGTATCCAGGTCACCGCAAATCCTCAGGCCAGTGTCTTTATGGACAACAAGTCTCTTGGCCAGACCCCTGTCTATCAAAACGGCCTAAAATCCGGTACCTATAATATCAAGATAACTGCTTCCGACACTACCCTGACACCCTGGGAAGGTAAGGTAACTTTAAACCCCGGAGTTTTGACCGTCATTGACCGTCAGCTTGCCGCTGACCCCACCAAGGCCAATGGCTATATCCTCTCTTTTGAAAAATTGACGAATAAAACCGCCACCGAAATAAATTTGATCAGTTTCCCAGACACCGTTTCCGTCATGGTTGATGGTGCGCCGGTAGGTTTTACCCCTCACAAGAGCGATTCTATCGCGAGCGGCGCTCATACCTTCACCCTCACCTCTCCCGGCTACCAGGATATGGTGATCAAGGCCTCGGTCCAAGCGGGTCATCGCCTGGTAATCAACGCCCAGCTTGCCCTGTCTATGATCACTCCGACCCCCACACCCGAGGCTACGCCCTCGGTCACACCCACGGGAACTCAAACACCATCCTCCGAAATCACCCCCTTGCCTAAACAGGCGACTGATGCCGCTGTTCTCAAACCTTATGTTGAAATCTTACCGACACCCGACAAAAACCATCTCAAAGTTCGTTCAGAAAATGTGATTGCCGACAATATCATTGCAATCGTCAATACCGGAGACAAGTTCCCTTACCTCCAGACATCAGGCGGTTGGCATCAAATCGAATACCAGAAAGGACTAAAAGGTTGGGTCAGTGCCTCCTACGCAAAGCTGAGTCTGTAAGTTAGTTAGCCCCCACGTAATAGAGTAGTCCGATCACCAAGAAAGCCCAAATCACTCCGGTGATAATGAGTGGCTTATCGGAGAGAATAATTCTTTCCGGACTTTCACCCTCATTCTTTTCATAAATTAGTTGCAAATATCTCATCACGCCGTAGATCACAAAGGGGGTAGTGATCATCATCAACTTCGCTGATATTAGAGTCCTCGGTAAGTCCGCCATAATTGTGAGCACTTTCCCTTTCGGTACGATCGGTGGGTGGTTGAACGAAAACAAGGCATAGGTCAGCCAAGTCGCCGTGGCAAACATACTCGTATAGATATCGAGTAGCGACTCAGTATAGTGTTTTAGGGTCGCCCTGATCTGTCCCGTGGCCGAAGCCTTCAGGAGCGTCAGCTCGCTCCGCCTTTTTCCGACAGCCAGAAACAGCGATGCCGAAACCACCGTCAGAAGAAGCCAGACATCCATATGTGCTCCTATCGCCAGGCCACCGGCATATACCCGCAAAATATAACCCGAAGCGATCGTAATGACGTCAATAATGGTGATTTTTTTGAACCAGACCGTGTAAAGAACCTGGATTATCAAATAGGTAATGCAGGCCCAGAAAAAGAACATATTTATCTTGGTGGCCCAATAAAGCGCCACGATAAAACCGGTGAGCATTGCAAATACGGCTATCGGGATAGGTAGTTTGCCAGAGGCAATCGGTCGCTTTTTCTTGAACGGATGCAGTTTGTCTGTCGGAAGATCAAGTAGGTCGTTGAAGACATAGACACTGGACGCCAAGACAGTAAATACGATCACCGCTTGGACTACGATTCCAAAAAAACCTTCATTAAAAAGCAAACCAGAGAAGGTGATTGGGGCAAACAGGGCGATGTTTTTCAGCCATTGTCTCGGGCGGGTTGTTTTGAAGAGCTGCCAAAGTATATCCATAAAAATACGCCTGCAATAATGCTGGCTAAGCCTATGATAGCAAATATTTTCATCCTCGCGTTCAAATTCAACGCTAGGAAACCAAGAAGGGCAGTCACGGTCCAGTAAAAGATAGCAATTCTCCTCCGACCCCATCCCAGACCCAACAATTTGTGGTGCAAATGTCCCCTATCCCCCAAGAGAGGCGACTTCCCCGAAAACACTCTCCGGATAATTGCGTAAACCGCGTCAATCAGAGGCAAGCCCAAGACCATGATTAGAGTTCCTACCTTCGTCGTTGATAGGATGGCGAGCACCGCTAATAATAAACCCGCCAGAGTGGTTGCCGAGTATCCGGGCATTATTTTTTGAGGATAGAAGTGAAATATGGTTAGACCTACAAATGCTCCGGACAGTCCAAAAGCGAGCACCGCCACCGGCCATTGAGTAATGTCCGCTGAATAAGT
>CAYQLI010000024.1:0-2267 GCA_964418355.1 uncultured Pseudomonadales bacterium
GCTCCACGGGGTCTTTTTGTCCTGCTGCCAGTAGGCCGCATCTTCACAGCCATTTCAAATTCGCCGAGTCCCCTCTCAAGACAGTTACAAAGTCGTTACACCTTTCGTGCAGGTCGGAACTTACCCGACAAGGAATTTCGCTTGAATTCTTCATCCCGACGTAAACGTCGGGGCTATGACCACCCTAAAATCTGGGTAGTCCTGCATATCGCTATGCAGCCGCCACTATCTCTTATCACGATTTTGCAATCGGATTCTGACGTATAGTGTGTGAGGATTCTGCTTCCCTGATTTTCTTGCAAAATAACTCAAATTGAGCCAATTTTGCCGTCTGTAATCGATATTTTCTGAAGAAAGGAATTATCTTATTTCTAAGATCATCCTGTCTTCTTACACAATATCTCAACAGATCATGATTATGGTTGTCATACCGATGATTGATATAGATGTTTCCACAACCAAAATAACTTTTGATTGCTTCTAAAGCCGTCCTACTTACTTCACCTTGAGTAATCACAAACTCATAAAGAGTTTGGAATCCACTTTTACAGGTTAAGTTTTTGAAACGACTTACAGAAAAACATCCTTCACCATCAGTAAACCCCACAATCCACCAAGGATTCAGTCTTTCCTGCTGATTGTCTGCACTTATTGCATTGTCACTATGTGTCATTAAACACATAGTAGCATAAGATTCAACAGATGTTCCAGCATTTGGTCAGATTTTCATTTCGCGCGGTGTAATGCGCTTTTCGAAACGGAGGATTTTCGCCTCACTATGGCAGTTAGTATTCCCACCATAGAACAGTTATAGTTACTGCTGCCGTTCACCGGGGCTTCAATTGCAGGCCTCTTTGATAAATCAAAGTCACCCACGCATTTAACCTTCCGGCACTGGGCAGGTTTCGGCCCATATACTTCAGCTTTCGCTTTTGCATAGACCTGTGTTTTAGTTAAACAGTCGCTCTGTAATCTTTTGTTGTAGTTCTTCTTGCGAAGAACAGGGCATCTCGCAAAGCTTACGCCCAGCTAATTTGCCGAGTTCCTTAAGAAGGGTTCTCTCGTTAGCCTTAGTCTACTCGACTAGTCCACCTGTGTCGGTTTGCGGTACGGATTATTAGTGCTCTCACTGCGACGCTTTTCTCGGAAACTTAAGTCACTTAACTTGCCCTCCTTGCGGAGAACTCGTATTCATAACTCGTGTAAACGTCATAACGGATTTTCCAGTTACGACTGACTTGCTATTTAAACGTATGTATCTTCAACACACCGCTCAAGTTATCAAATTTCGTCACGCCCCAGCTATAACGATCACTAATAAGGACGGGAATATCAACCCGTAATCCATCGGCTACGCCAAAAAGGCCTCACCTTAGGGTCGCCTTACCCAACGTTGACAAACATAGCGTTGGAAACCTCGGATATTCGGCTACAAGGATTCTCACCTTGTTTACGCTACTCATACCGGCATTCTCACTTCTTGCTGCTCCAGCATACCTTCCGGTACACCTTCAAAGCCACAAGAACGCTCCCCTACCAATCCCTTACGGAATTCCCTAATTTCGGTACTATATTTGAGCCTCGTTACATCTTCGGTCACGTATCTCTCGGCTAGTGAGCTGTTACGCTTTCTTTCAAGGATGGCTGCTTCTGAGCCGACCTCCTAGGTGTCTGAGAAATAACGCGTCCTTTACCACTTAATATAGATTTAGAGACCTTAATTGAGGGTCTGGGATGTTTCCCTTTTGCCCCCGGAGCTTAGCCCCCGGGTACTGACTCCCTTGCATATAAACAGGGTATTCTGAGTTTGGTTTGGTTCCAAGATTTTACTCCTGAAATCAATTCAGTGCTTTACCCCCCTGTTCTTAAATCAAGAGGCCATGCCAAGACATGTTTCGGGGAGAACCAGCTATCTCCAAGTTCGTTAGGCATATTACCTCTAACCACAAGTCATCAGGGAATTTTGCGGCATTCGACTGTTCGGTCCTCCAGTTGGATTTCTCCAACCTTCAACCTGCTCATGGTTAGCTCACCTGGTTTCGGGTCTACCTCATACAACTTAACGCCCTGTTAAGACTCGGTTTCCCTTCGGCTCCACCGCGTAGCGGTTTAACCTTGCTGTATGGAGTAACTCGCCGGTTCATTCTTCAATAGGCACGCCGTCACCCCGATAAATCGGAGCTCCGACTGCTTGTCAGCATCTGGTTTCAGGTTCTATTTCACTCCCCTCTCCGGGGGACTTTTCACCTTTCCCTCACGGTACTAGT
>CAYQLI010000024.1:2277-11794 GCA_964418355.1 uncultured Pseudomonadales bacterium
AAAATGTGCAAAGTCCAAAATGTGTGGGGCTCCGTCTGTTTGTTAGCAATCAGTTTCAGGTACTTTTCATTGGGTTTCAGACCCTTCTTTTCACCTTTCCCTCGCGGTACTAGTTCACTATCGGTGAGTGTGCGTATATAGTCTTGGACCGTGGTCGGCCCGGATTCGATCTAGAGTTTGCCGTCTCTAGAAGTACTCAGGTATCAAACTACTTTAGAAATAATTTCACTTACGAGACTCTCACTCTCTTTGGTCACCTATTCCACAGTGTTCTGTTATTTTTTCTAAAGCGTATGTCTGACCCTACAACCCCCCTCACATTTCAATCTCGAGATGAATCTCAAGAACAAAATGTGAGGGGTTTGGACTAAAGCCCTTTTCGCTCGTCGCTTACTAAGGGCCTCTCATTCGATTTCTTTTCCTCTGGGTACTTAGATATTTCAGTTCCCCAAGTTCCCGACCCCGCATAAATGCGGGGACCCCACGCTTGCGCGTGGTGGGTTTCCCCATTCGGACACCGACGGATTAACAGTTCTTAGCCACCTCCCCGTCGACTTTCGCCGGCTTGAAACGTCCTTCTTCGGCACACACTCCCAAGGCATCCACTGACTGCTTGAGTAGAATAAATCAAGTTTTTGATGCGATCTACTTTTAGTTTTGCAAAAAAACTAATCGTTTTACATTCTATTCACTTTTCAAGGAGCAACTAGCTTACTTCAGGTCGACCTTGTGTTATACAACAGGATAGGGCAACCCTTGTAATTTTGCTCAAGCTCCCAGAGCTTGTCTTTATTCCGCGAACGGAATAAAGACAAATTCTTGGCGACTCGCCTTGAGCGTAGTCGAAGGGGTGGACCGTGCCGGACTCGAACCGGCCACCTCTACATTGCAAATGTAGCGCTCTACCAGATGAGCTAACGGCCCGAATTTTGTCCAGTCTATTTACTTTTTAAATTAAAAAATCCCGCTCTTCGCGGGATACACGATAACTTTAAAACGAAAAAGCCCTACGGGCTTTGAAGTTGTTTTATTTGGCAAGTTATCATAGATCCGTGACGAGCAAGGGATATGATACCAAAACCAGCTGAAATTTGCAACAGACTCACGGCTAGACCCGAGCTCGCCGCCGGATCCACCAAGTAAGACCCAAGACCGGTAACCAAACGGGAGAATAGACCACCAACCAGATTAAGGCCGTTCCGAGACCACGGACCGATCTTACCAAAGATCTAACTGCTTCTCTGAAGATCACCACCGGTCTCCAGGCTTCATCAGGTGTATAAGGTAGTGCCAATTCATCAGTAGACAAATAGGCGGTCACCAATGACAGCTTGGCTGTCTGCTCCAAATACATCTGCTGACCCCGTAGTGAATCTATCTGGCTTTGCAAATTGATCAGTTCCCGATTAACGTTCAGCAGATCCTCGACTCGGACACTACTCGCCAAAATTTGCTCAAACTTTTCCTTGGTTTTTTGTAGGGTGGCCAATCTCGCCGCAAGGTCTACATATTCACTCGTCACATCCGTACCGTAGACATTTTCCGAAACCACTTTCACCCCAGCAGCTCTGATCTCCGAAAGTCCTTCTTCCAATTTATCGGAAGGGATCCTCACCGAGATGCTTCCACTGGCGGCCCCCTCGGGCACCGAAAGACTCGAGTCAACCATGAAGCCTCCCAATTTCTTGGCCGTTTGTGAGATATCATCAATCGCTTTTCTCACATCGTTGACCTTCAGCGATAGATTCGTATTAGTCACAACGATCCTTTCGTTCTGTGCCACTGGCGCCGACTCCTGAAAAACCGGAGGCATGATCCCCACCGAAGACGTCTTACTCATACCTCCGACACCATCAAAGGCCAAGTCCGTCACGCCGCCTCCGGTCAATGGCTGCGGATTGTTTCTGATTACCAAGAACCAGATCACTAGCAAAAGTACGATCACCAACCAATTCTTTTTTACAATTTCAATCAGTCTATTCATCACAGATTCAGTTTAACAACGGAGCGCTAATCCGTCAAATTACATTCAGCCCATCTATTTCTTTGATCGCCTCCCGAGGAAGCACTCCCTCAGGAGAATCGTCCGGACCGAAAAATGCCGCGCAGCTCGTCCAAGCGACCAAACACATTTGGTAGGCTTCCTCCAGTCTGGTTATCCTTTCGCCTTTGCCTCTTCCTCGGAATTGATCAACCGGCACCACGAGCTCTTTGCCGTTCCATTGTTTTTCATTAAACAAATAGAATCGGTTCGCCGCCAGAAGCCCAGGGAATTCGGCCTGCCAACCCGGCGCTTCCCGGTCCAAAGCCATCTTTATTCTTGTTTTCCTTTCCAGCAAACCATAATGCCAAGCCCTTTTTTCTTCCAAACGTCGGTGAGAAGGATTGCCGCAACCACATTCACCCTTCCAGCGCCTGACTCCGTGAGCACAACTCCAGCTGGTTTCTTCGCGAAGTCGGGTGAGGTCTCGTGGCTGTCCCAATTTATTTTCCATCAGAAGCGGCGCCACTCCTTTGACCGCCATTTTTTCTTGGTCAAAGACATGTGCCGCAAATTGGTCACGGCCGGGTTTGTGATGACCGAAAGTCTCCCCGTCGGTCGCAAAAAACCGATTTCGTCCTCCCTGTGCCACCATTTGCAAAAAGCCCCAGCTATCAATCGTCATTCCATCGTCGTGAGCCACTTTCCCGGATAACCATCTTTCTCCACCGAACACACCCATTTCTCTGCCCCTTGGCAGTCTGACATTTACCGGGTTACTGCCCATACCGTCAACCTGGTCATCCATCAGCACGACAAACCGATAACCATGGTCATAAGCCGCTTCCAAAACAGGAGTTGATACCGCGCACTCGGGTAACCACAGACCTGATGGTTCTACTCCGAGGTCTTCGTTGATAGCGATCCTCCCGGCAGTCAGCAAGATGTCCAGGTCCACCCGGTCCATAAAAGGCAAAATGATGTGCAGGAAAGGGTCCCCCAAAACCCGGAGGTTAGCATCGGGCATCTGAGAGATCCTTCTTTGAATTTCACAAAAATCGCTTGGATGATTTTCCCTGACCCAACCTCTAAGTGTCGTAAAAAAAGAAAAAATTGTTCCGTCCAAACTGTTCTCTGCCAATAATGGTCGGTAAACCTGCTGGTAGATCGTTTCGTTTATCCAAGGCACGACCTCCAATAGTCCACCCGAAGGCTTGCGTACTTGTCTTTCGGGTTGATAAAAATGTAGACCGGCGCCCAACTCAACCATTACCTATACTCTACAATCTAGGGCCAAATCGGTCACAGAATCAAGGCTAATGCCCAAACACCAGAAAACCGTTAGAATGTGACTATGCTGACCATTCGCACGCTCACTGTTGGAGACCTCGAAGCCAATTGTTATTTAGTTTCCGATTCCGCTACCAACGAAACTATCATCATTGACCCGGGCGATGATGCCGATTTCGTCGCCGATACCATTACGAATGAGAAATTGAAACCCATTGCCATCGTCCTCACCCACGGTCACTTCGATCACGTCCTCGGTTGTCTCGAACTAAAACTTAACTACGACCTTCCAATCTATCTCCACAAAAACGATAAAACGCTCTACTCTTCAGCCAATCAAAGTGCCATCCACTGGCTAAAGAAAAAAACCCTGAAGGTTCCCCCCATAGATCGCTTCATCAAAGAAGGTGACGAGATCAAGGTCGGTGAGGAAAAGCTAATTATCATTGAAACCCCGGGTCACACTCCCGGCAGCATCTGTCTTTACGATGGCAAGAAAAATCTCTTCACTGGTGATACCTTATTCAAGGACTCGGTCGGCCGAACTGACTTTTCCTATTCCAAACCACTTCAATTGATTAAATCATTAGATAAACTCAAAAAGTTTCCGGAAAGCACCATTATCTACCCCGGCCACGGTGAATCAACCACCATCAGCTCCGAAAAATCTCACTCTTTGCGCAACTGAAGGTCATTTCCTCTTACGATTCAGTTTACTCTTCTCTTCCGAAGACAGACCTCTGTCAATTATCAAAGCATTCATAATGTCTGTTGCTTCGGTGAAGTTAGATGCTGGGATGACAAGCTTCCTGTCCGGGAAAAGAATTACTGCTTGTCCACCCGTGGCCACTCTTTTATCGTTACCTTTTCCTCCAGAGTCCCAATTTGAAAAACCTCCGGTCGCTAAGTAAACCCTATTCTTTGGAGGATAGATGCTAAAACCCGAATGAGACATATGACCTCCAGCCGTCACATCTGCTGTAACATGTTCTTTCTTTCTTGATTGAACCAGGCCTTGTACCAAATTGAATTCTGAACCTGAACGCCCCAAGCGATCCAAAAGGAAAAACGTGTACTCAATTTTGCCAAGACTCAAGTGCAAAAGCGACTCATTTACGTAAAGCGGCACTCCCTCAACCGCACTATTATAATAGAGTTCATCACCAGGGCGGAAGCCCTCGTCCACATCTTTGTCTGACACCCACTTCTGCAATGACCGATCATAATGGCGATTATGCTCTACTACGTCTTTTTGCCAACCATCGTTTAACAAAGTTGAGGACATCATTATTCCAAGAAGACGTTTTTGTTCGTTAACCGGACCCAAGTCATTGGCCATCGCATTGAGGACGGTTCTTCTGTCAGATCTCCGGGGGACTCCCTTATCAATAAAATCCCTCATAACCAAGACGTGTTCAAACGGATTACTAGCCGCTCGTTCAAGTACACTCAAATAAACTTCTTTGTATGGGGATCCCTCGTGACTTGAGCTTCCATATCTGGAGTTCGCCAAAAAATAAACTGAGGCGGGAAAATCTTTCAAATTACTGATTTTCCATTTGAGATCATCAAACAAAGGCGCCTTCCCCGGCTTTTCCTTCGGTGAACGACCGGAGTTTCTAAGGTCAAATTCCGCCACAGGTTTTTTAATACGATCAAATATTTTCTCAAGAAGCTCTGTCGTGAGCCTTTGTCTTTCCGCGACATTGAGCTGATCCCCCACACTGTGCAGAGTACTGGCAATATCGCGTGTAACTTCAGCATTCTCATATCCGTATGTTATTAATTCCTTTGTTACCCCAGCGGATTCCACCCTGCCCCCCCCAACAATCTGCTGCAAGGTGATGTTTGGCCCGGGACCTATAGATGGGCCTTTTCCTTGAGCTTCCAGATACGGATCCAGATCGTCTGTTGTTATCCCCTTTGCCGTTCCAATCTGGACAAGAGCCACACTTTCTTCCTTTCTGGACAATCTATCGTAGCGAATCTCTTTGGAAACGACAGCTCTGTGATGTTGGTGGCCGGCAATATACATATCCGGATACTCTCCATCCAGAAAAAGGTCATCATCTGCGTTAAGAAACTGAGTTTTAAGTCCACCCTGTCGGTTGATGGTATCGGAACCCCCACTGTTTGGATTATGGAAAATCTTAATCACATATGGTTGTCCGTTGTTTAGACGCAATTTCAAAAGTCCCCCTTGCGTCAAGACCGGAAGATATCTCCACCTATCCGAGTTCGCGGGGTCTTTCAAATCAAACATAGGCATGAGACGAACCATCATTTCAACGGCACTAATACCAGAGTTCCTTCTCGCCCACCCTTCGTGTCCATCAAAGCCATCAACCGTACAAAGAAGTTTCCCTGCATAAAAATAAGGTCGTAGTTTTTCAGCCGCAGCAACTATTTGTTTTCCGAAATCAAGCTCAACCGACCCGGCATGGTCCGAAATGCCAGGGTGTTGCCCCTCAATAAAATCTCCGGTGATAAATCCATAACTATTTGGCTCATTAAGCATTTCCAAAGTCTGGTTCACCGCATCTGTATTGGTGTACCTAGAATATAAGTGACAATCACCAATTGGTATTAACCTGATCGGTCCGGTTACATTAATCGCCACCTCAACCACGGGTTGCTTCAGAGTAAGTTGTTCGTTAACAGAAACTATTTGCCTATGTTGTTCATCCAAGCCCTCAAGAAGTTTCTTGGAAGAAAACCTTCGTTCGTTTAAAAAGGTTATATCAGACTCCTGCTCTTTGTTGCCCTTTGTTGGCATAAAGCGATTATTAGGTGATAACTAAGCGTATCGTAAACAGTCCGGACACTGCTGACAATAGCCAATTTTAAGCGAATCATACACCCTTTTTGAATGTTTAGCCACTAAAACACAAACCCCGTCGCCTGGACGGGGTGTTGTGTTCAAATCAGACATATTTGTTACCAGGTTAACGGGGTACAGGCAGTGTAGACCGAAGCTTCGGCCGCACTCTTGTGAACGTTGATCGCGAGAGGCCCGGCCGCGGCCAGATCAGCCATCGTGACAGAAAGCATTGTCACCGATTTCCCTCCGGTCACATTGGTCAGAGGATACTTTACCGCTCCTACTCCCGGACAGACTCCGATATGGATATGGGCGGGTTGGGCCGCCGCATACTTCGTCCCGGTCATCGTCAAGGTTACTTTCACCTTTCCGGCGATCTCTTCCAGAACAGCCGTTCCTTTTTGTCCTGAGTTATTCGTATCAGAAAAATTCAGAGT
This sequence comes from uncultured Pseudomonadales bacterium, assembly GCA_964418355.1. Lineage (GTDB taxonomy): Bacteria > Patescibacteriota > Microgenomatia > UBA1400 > MFAQ01 > 2-01-FULL-50-23. Next base: position 8,807 of record CAYQLI010000024.1, read on the forward strand.
TAGCTTAGTGGGTACGTTAGTTGGGGGCACTACCACCGCTACTGTCGCCGCTGGTGTATAGGCGGGTGTCGTCGCCGAAGGTGTTTTCGCACTATAAGTACAAGCTCCTAACAAAAGGGCCAAAGTTCCCAAGAAGAGGACTTTTTTCATGTTTTGAAAAAACTGCTAACTAAGACCATAGTAGTCTCAGTTCTGTTCTGCTGTCAATATAGGATTTATTGCCGCCCTCACTTCACCAGCAGAGTTTGTTAACACCAATTTATTCCGAAGCTCACTGGCGTTATCAAAACCCCGGGCATACCAGCTTAAGTGTTTTCTCATGATAAAAAATCTATCCTCCGGGAAGATCTCCTCAAACTTTTGTGAGTGTTCCACCGCCACTTCCAGCCTCTTATTTGTTTCCACCTTTTCATCGGTAAACACCCATGGATTTCCCCAGGCGCCCCGACCGATCAGAGCACCATCAACCGCATATTTTTCAGTTTTTGCAAGGGCATCCTCGCGGCTCTCCACATCCCCATTACCCAAGAAAATTGTCTTCTTCGACTTGATTACTTTTGCCGCCTGCCCTATCGCCTCCCAATCCGCTTTCCCTTCATAAAGCTGCTTAAAAGTCCTGCCATGGATGGTCACCGCCGCCAAATCCTGGGTCGCGAGAAATTTCCACCACTCAGGATCTGCCTCGTCGTAACCAATTCTTGTTTTTACCGACACCGGTATTTTCCCAGCGACACCTTTTTTGACTGCCTCGATTATTTCAGCTGCCAGTGCTGGATTTTTGATCAATCCCGCCCCTTCACCTCTACCCGCAACTTTTTTGGCCGGGCAGCCCATGTTTATATCTACCCCATCAAATCCCATTTTCACTACCAGCCTTGCCGCCTCAAAAAAAGCTTCCGGCTCTCCGCCAAAAAGCTGAGCCACCACCGGTCTCTCAATTTCATCATATTTAAAATCCTTGAGAATTTTCTCAGGTACCTTAATCCGACCATCAGCCACCCGCTCCAGCGCCTCAGCACTGACAAATTCGGTAAAAGTTACGTCGGGCTTACCATATTTGGCCGTGATAAACCGCATCGGCGCATCTGTCACCCCATCCATCGGCGCCAGACCAACGATCGGCCGCTTTAGATTATTCCAAAATCCCTGGTACATCACTCTATTTTACTATAAGTTACGCCCAAACAGGCGAGGTTGGCGTAAAATACCCCCAATGATCAAAAAAACCTGGCTTCTCCTCCTGGGTATTTTTGTTCTGGGCCTGTTGGTTCGCTTCTACGCATTCCACGAAAGCCTCTATTTTGCCTACGACCAGGCCCGAGATGCCTATGCCGCTCTTGATATTTATACGAAAGGCCAGCTGAAATTTATCGGTCCCCCGGTCACCGGCAACGTCGGTTTATTCCATGGTGTTTTATACTGGTATCTCCTTGGCCCCCTTTATTTGCTCTTCCACGGCAATTTTCCCCTCATCGCCGCTGTTTTTCGTCTTGCCAATGGTCTCGGAGTTTTCCTGGTCTTTGCCATTGGCTATCTGCTCTTTTCTTCCCGAATCGGTCTACTGGCCGCCTTCATCTTTGCCATTTCTTATGAACAAAGCCAGTATGCCATGTACGTCGGCAATCCTTCCCTCGCTGTTCTTGCCGTCCTGACCTTGATGCTTGGCTTTTCTTTACTCCTGCGCACTCAAAGAAAACGGCTGGCCCTGGTTCTCATCTTTTCAGGAGCCGGTGCTGCCGCCCAATTCAACTTCATGTTCTGGTACTTTTTCGCCTTGGTTTTTCTTCTTCTCTTCCTCTTCAGAAAAGAGCTCAGGTCACTCGATCGGACCGACTGGCTCTGGGGTCTGGGGGCTGGCTTGGTTTCTATCAGCAGCTTTCTCATTTCTGAGGTCAAACACGGTTTCCGAAGCATTTTTGTTGCCTCGGATCTGCTCCAAAAAGGCTTTGCCATCATTGGTCCTCACGAATCAAAGTATGATCTCTATCTTGGCAAATTCTTCCTGATGTTCTCGGATAATTTTTTTGGCCGGGGTTTCAATCAGACCGCCGTGATCATTCTTTGTCTGTCAGTTTCTCTTTGGATTTATCTGAAATCAAGAAGAGACAAACGCTTCCAACTCCTTTTCTTCTGGCAATTCGCCTGGCTTTTTCTGATGCTCCTCGGTGGACATACCGCCTACTACACCAATGCCGGACTCTCGACTGCCCTTGTTATCTCCACTTTTCTTTTCTTTGATAAATTAAACCGTTATTTTCCCCTGATCATTCCGGCGGTCCTGATCCTTTCTTTGTCAGCCAACCTGAAGACGGTCCGTTTCCAATCACCCAAAAGCGTCTCCTATGAATTTATTACCACTCCGGGAGTAAAACTGGCAGATGAGATCCGCCTGATCAACTACATTTATCTCATTGCAGACGGCGAGGGCTTTACCGTGAAGCAAACCGGCATTCCCTACCTGATCCAATCCACCTGGTCCTATCTTTTCCACTATTACGGCGAAGGAGTTTATGGCTACCTGCCTTTCTGGGAAACCGGCATGGTCGAGGGTTTTCCCGGTTCCCTCCCTGTTCCCGTCCTTGGCACCACCTGCCTCCGTTTCCGCCTGGTCGAACCAAGTCGCGGTTTGCCTGTCAATTTAATTCTTCGTGACCTAAACACAGAAAACGAACTTTCCTCCGTCATCTCAACTCAAACTTTTGGTGAATTCCTTCTCGAAACCCGACAAGCCAAAGACCCCAATTGCCACATCAAGCATCCAAATTAACCTACATCAGTCTACTCTGTGGTTTCTTTGTGAAACTGGGTGCCGAGTCGCCCGATTTACACGCTCACTTAGAGACTTCAGGCGTGTAGGCGCCGAGCTAATTCAAAAATGCTGATCCGTCAGCCGAAGGCACCTTCAGCACTGGAGAATTGGAACGACCTATTTGTGTTCCATAATATCTCATCACTCTTCCGTCCGGTCGGACTCTCTTCATATCAACT
>CAYQLI010000025.1:0-2918 GCA_964418355.1 uncultured Pseudomonadales bacterium
AATCTTCCGTATTCCGCTATAGCCTCAGTCTCATCAGTAATGATGTGGGGTTTTCTCTCTCTTTCTGCCATTTGGGCTATTCTAGCCTATAACTCACCCTTGTCAAGATTTTGTGGGTCTTACCCACCGAAGCTTTATGCGAAGGTGGGCGCTCATGGAGTCGGACCATGTACCTCGGTCTTATCAGGACCGCGCTCTAACCAGATGAGCTAAGCGCCCGTACGTGCCTAATTTTACCAAAAAAGAGGCTACTTTGGAAATCGCATCATATCTCGGTCCATAACCAAGCCGAAGATGGCTATGGCCACTCTAAGTTCCTCAACGCCTTTTGCGTTCGCAATCAGACCTCCAGCAATGGTCAAATTAAAAGAGGTTGCCATCGTCCCCGAGGCTAATTCCACCGGTTCTTTATAGGTAAATAGTCCCTCGGGCACCAAGACCGGCCTCTCCATCTCGCCATCGGTCATTTGTTTGATAAACAAATTTGCCGTTAGTTCATAATCCAATTTTTCCGGCAGTTGTTCCTTTTCATAAAGCAGCTCTTTCCTATCTTTCGCTACCTGCTCCGATAACGGGTGTTCCGGCAGTGATCCTCCCCCCATCCCCGAGCGCCTTTTTGTATCATAAAAAACAAATTCGTCGTACCAAATCAGTTTGGTCTCATCAGTGCGAGTCAGGACAAGAAATGAAACCTTTTCTTCACCTTGATCGGTAAACATATGGTTCATCGAAAATACCTCGGTCCACCCCCCATTCCCGTTTAGAAAAGCCATCCCCAAAGTGGCATATACTCCCCCATAATCTTCTCCGAATTCATGATAGGCCAATCTTCTGTTCCTTTCCCAGTTATAAAGGAACAGTTCTCCGGTGGATTCATCCATCTCCCACCTTGGGCCGGTGATCGCCTCAAACAATTTTTCTTTTCCATAAATCATGGAACTATCTTACAATAAACCATATGAAATTGGACGACTATCAAAAGAAATCACGGAAAACTGCCATTTATCCAAACCGAGGCAAAAATATCATATATCCAACCCTCGGTTTCGTTGGCGAGGCTGGCGAATTGGCAGACAAAGTCAAAAAGATCTTTCGCGATGACGGCGGAAAAATTACGCCAGAAGTCCGTGAGGCGATCATTAACGAGATCGGTGATGTTCTCTGGTACATGGCTGCACTCTGTAGTGAGCTTTCGGTAAAAATGTCTGAAGTAGCAGAGATAAATCTTGAAAAACTTGATTCAAGAATGAAGCGAGACAAACTCCACGGTTCCGGCGACGATCGTTAAACCACCAAAAAACTTCCGCAAACAACGGATTTGGAAATCGAATGAAAAATGAACAATGAGAAATGATTATATTGTCCTCTGAAATGTGACAGGAACGGTGCTGGGTATATTTAAAGAGTCCCCCCGATTTACCTGATTAAAGATAAATTGGCTCGCCCATTGGCGAGAAGCAAGAACTCCGGCGATAGATCATCGGACGTCGTGCGTCCTACTAACTCCTAGAAAGGAGGTGATCCATCCGCTCCTTCCAGAACGGATACCTTGTTACGACTTAGCCCCCATCGCCAGTCTTACCTTAGGCGCCCCTGTCCTTGCGGTTAAGGGAATCGACTTCGGGCACTACTGACTTTGTTGACTTGACGGGCGGTGTGTACAAGAAACGAGAACGTATTCACCGCAGTATTGCTGATCTGCGATTACTACCAACTCCCCTTCATGTGGGCGAGTTTCAGCCCACAATCCGAACTGAGGTCGGGTTTATTAGGATTAGCTCCGGATTACTCCTTCGCGACCCGTTGTCCCGACCATTACGCCATGTGTGTGGCCCTGGATGTAAGCGCCATGCTGACTTGACGTCATCCCCTCCTTCCTCCCCGCTAAAAAAGCAGGGCAGTCCCGTATGGATATTTAACATACAGCAGGGGTTGCGTTCGTTACGATACTTAAATCGACGCCTCACGACACGAACTGACGACAGCCATGCAGCAGCTGTAGCACCATCCTTGCGGATCATCTCCTGTTTCCAGGTGACTAAAACGGTGTTATTTCAAACCCAGGTAAGGTCTATCGTTTCGTTTCGAATTAAACCACATGGCACGCTGGTTGTGCGTTTCCCCGTCAATTCCTTTGAGTTTTAACCTTGCGGTCGTACTCCCCAGGCGGAACACTTAACGCGTTAGCTTACGCCACCCGAAAATTCGGATAGCTAGTGTTCATAGTTTACGGCTAGGACTACAGGGGTCTCTAATCCCTTTCGCTCCCCTAGCTTTCGTTCATCAGCGTCTGGAAAACCCTAGGTATCTGCCTTCGCCATTGGTGTTCTTCTTGATATCAACGGATTTCACCCCTCCACCAAGAATTCCGATACCCCCGAATTTCCACAAGTAAATTAGTTTAGAGGGCATTTTCGGAGTTGAGCTCCGAGCTTTAACCCTCTACTTAATAAACCGCCTACGAGACTCTTTACGCCCAGTGATTCCGGATAATGTTTGCACCCTACGTATTACCGAGGCTTCTGGCACGTAGTTAGCAGGTGCTTTCTAATAGTGTACTGTCATTTTTTTCATTCACTACCACAGTGGTTTACAACCCGAGGGCCTTCATCCCACACGCATTGTCGCTGCGTCAGACTTTCGTCCATTGCGCAAAATTCCCAGTTGCTGCCACCCGTAGGTGTAGGCTCCGTATCTCAGTAACCTTGTGGGGGGTCGCGCTCTCACGCCCCCTAGCCGTCATAGCCTTGGTAGGCTTTTACCCTACCAACTAGCTGATAGCGAATAGGCTCATCTCTCGGCGGGCGGTTAAGCCCTTTCTTCTTGCGAACTTATGCGGTATTACCTTCCCTTTCGAGAAGCTATCCTCCACCAATAGGTACGTTCCGCTTCCCAGAAGCGGATGCGTGACGGAATAG
>CAYQLI010000025.1:2928-5980 GCA_964418355.1 uncultured Pseudomonadales bacterium
CAAGAGGTAGATTCCTATCTTATACTCACCCGTCTGCCGCTGATCCGTCCCTCTTTCTTGCGATTGAAAGACTTCACCGCTCAACTTGCATGCTTAAGGCACAATGCCAACATTCATCCTGAACTAGGATCAAATTCTCAAAAAAATTTTAACGGAAAAACTTCCGATTTTACTCGGAACTTTCTTTTGTTATAAATTGACCTTCCTGTCACATTTCAAGTGACAAATAATCTCTCTTCAATTGTTAAAGAGCTCGGGTATTATACCGCAAAAACTCCCACAATGACTCAGAATCAACTCCGAGACTGGAAGTACTCTGGAATTATAGCAAAATCAGCCTCACGTTACAAGCGTGTAGGAATGCCCTACAATAATCGTCATATGGCAAGTGAAGACGAAAGAACAATGTCCGCAGTCACCGATGTTGGCGAGAAAATCGCCGCCAGCAACGGCACCACCGTTTTTGAACAGGGCGACCGGAATGTTCTCAAAGCAGACTCCCATATCTATCAACTCAAGAGAGAATCGGGAGAGTCGGACGAAGACTACCGCCGAAGACGATTTGAAAAGTGTCTAAGTTTCATAAAAAAACAGTTAGCAAGTGAGGAAATGGCGCGTCGGCTTCTCCCCGATAGGATAAACGCACCTCACGAATTCCATCTCATCGCCGAGGGCAAAGACGGTTTTCCTGCCCCCTTCCGCATCCAGGAAAAAATCTCCGGAAAAACCCTGAAAAAAATGGATGATCTCCCAACACTCAACGAACAACAACAAAATGATTTGAATAATCTCCTTCAGGCCAGCCTCGACGGCTACAGGAAATACGGAAGGTTACTTACCATCGTCGGGAGCGTCGAAGGTGAGGTCACAGATCTGCTTGCAGAAATAAAGAAATTCTGGTCTCCCCTGGAAAATTCCAACAACATCATGATCTCTCCGGATGGGACCATCTCCTTGGTTGATGTCAGACTTTCCAAAAAATCTCCCCTCAAAGACGCCGTCAAATTCCTTCTTATCTTCTCCTATCTCTACCGAAGAAAACTCCAAAGACTCACCACAAAAGAAGGCGCCTAGAGCCATCTATCCAAAGGCTCACCATCAGGCCCAATTTCCAATCTTCCACGTTTTGTGTAAGGTATGGCCGAACCATCAGCCAGCCTGCGGAAACGAATTACCTCGCGAAAACTCAAACCATCCGTCCAACCAATATATATCGCCAACAATTCTCTAACCAAATCATCATCAACCTCGGCCATTAGCAGTTTACATCGGTATGCAAAATCATCTCGAGAATATTTAGCGTCCGTTCTAAATTTCAAAGGCGCGTATACCCATTCGACACTCATTCGATTACCCCCCCTCCCAAAACCTGGCCCTGTTCATCATAAAAGACGGCCGACTGGCCGGGGGCAATTCCTCTTTGCGGCTCAGTCAGGGTCACTTCATTTGCCAAAATTGTTGCCGGAATAAGTTTTCCACCATGCCGAATCCTAACACAGGTCACTTTATCTTTTTCTCCTAACCAATTTTCCTCAGAAAGACCAAATTTTTGGCTTTTGGTCTCATCTCCGATTCCCACCACCAACTCATTTTTCCCGGCATCTTTACTGATCACATAGAAAATCGGCGTCACGTCTCCTTTTTGAGTTTTCTCAGTTTTGAGTTTTTGAGCTTTTGGGTCAATGTCCCAGCCGCCCCGCTGACCGATGGTGTAAAACCAAACTCCTTTGTGAAAGCCAATTACTTCACCATCAGTATTTTTTACTTCCCCGGTTTTTTCCTTTAATCTGCGGGCCAAAAACTTCCTGGCGTCCACATTTCCGACAAAACAAATACCCTGAGAATCAGGCCGATTGGCTACAGAAAGTCTCGCCTCTTTGGCAATTTTCCTCACCTCCGGTTTCATCAGACCAGCCAGCGGAAAAATCACATGGGCCATTTCCTTTTGAGTCAGCTTCCACAAAAAATATGTCTGATCCTTATGTTTATCAGCTGGAATTGATAGCGCTAAATTCTGATGGAATCCATCATCCATATTGGAAACATTACGTAAAGCGAAAAAGCTAGGTTCCTGCTTACTTGCAGGATTTTTCGCTGCGTACGAGGCCGATTCCGCCGCTGGGCGGAATACGCTGCCGTTTTCCAGATTGGATGTGGATGAATCAGAAGCACACAATTTTGCATAGTGTCCAGTTGCCACATAATCAAGCCCATTCGCGAGCGCCCAATCAAGGAACAGTCCAAACTTGATTTCACTGTTACACAAAACATCCGGGTTCGGCGTCCGGCCTGCTTCGTACTCACGGTAGAAATAATCCACCACCCGCTTGTTATATTCTTCCGAAAAGTCCAGCGTTTTGAAAGGGATCGAAAGTTCCAAGGCCGTCTTCAAAGCAGCCCGTTTATCCTCATCCGCACGACAGCCGTTCCTCTTGATCCATTCTTCTCGAGTCAGTCCGTCTTTTTCTACTTCACTTTTGGCAGGGTAACAATACAGATGAACTCCGACCACGTCAAAACCCTGCTTTTTCAAGAGTAATGCCGAAACCGCCGAGTCCACCCCGCCGGAAATGCCGACAGCTATTTTAGCCCGATTCATGGGCTATATTTTATCACACTCCATCAGTACTTTAGTTTTACCGAAGTCGGTGCTACCGTTACAACCGGCACCGGTTGACTAGTACTTTTCTTCAGCGTCACCCAATCGTCTGCGAGGATAAAGGCCAAAACCCCCATTATCGTTAAGAGAGCAGCAATAAATAGCGGGTTTCCCAACCAGAATTTCTCAGGGCTTAATTTTGCCTTCGATACCCTAGCAGTTTTCTTTTTTGTTTTTTTCATGGGCAGAAATAATATTAATAATGTTACATTGACCAATAACTGTTCCCCTGATCACTGCCTCTATCCGTCTTGATTTCATTCTGGATATTTCTTATCTCCCGATCCAGCAGTTGCCCAACTGGCAGATCGTTTCCATTCACGGAAGTTTGTCCACTGGAGCGCGTTTGCTCACACTTCGTGCCATATCTCAAGCGGCACCACATCAATTGCA
>CAYQLI010000025.1:6023-7630 GCA_964418355.1 uncultured Pseudomonadales bacterium
TCGCCTGCCCTGGTCGAATCAACAGAGGTGGTCACATTCGCCGTAGTTGTCTCCCCCAAAATGCCTTCAGGTATTTCTTGCCGACCCACCCAGCCATCAACGAGACCGTAAATCCCGACAGTCAGCATGACAAACAGAGCCGCTGCCAGCATTTTATTTGTTTGTAAACGAAAGCTTTTCTTTGACATATTAGTCTCCTTTTAATTGAGTTCTGATTGCAGAAAGGTCGGTAACCAGCTGACGGAGCGACTTCACAAACGTTTGTCTCGCACTCCGGCGCCCTTCCTGGGCTGTTCTCAATGCTTTTCGTGCCGTGTCGGTCCCACTACCATCACAACCTGCCTTGCCAGACTCTCCAAGTGCCGCGATCTGAGCATCGTCGGCGGCGATCAGGGAGGTGAATTTCGTGGCCACATCGCTCGCGCCTGCCCTCAAGGCAGAGACTGAAGTACCGGAGGATTCAAGTCTCGCAAAAAGACTGCTCCACCTTTCCTGGGTCTTTGCGAAAGCATCCGTCCTAATTTTCTTGGCCCTTTCGTAGGCGGCCAATCTGGAGGCCCAGGCCGTTTCATACCGGTCACAAACACTGCCAGTATTACTCGTCTCAGCCGCGGAGACCGGCAGCACCAGAAAGAAACCGGTAAATATCGCGAATGCTAAAAACAAAACAAGTTTCCTCGTCGCCATAGCATCATTTAACCATAAAATCCCTCAGATATCCTCGCCCAATTCACCAGCCATTCGACTACCCAACTCCCAGCGAGCCATCCTTTTCGCCGGGAGGTTCGCCGGATGATCATAATTCACCATCATCAGCTCCTGCAAACCGTTTCTCAATATCACAAAGAGTTCCCCTTTCCCGGCAGCCAACCTTTTTTCTCTATCCCCGGTAACCCGTTTTTGTTTCTCTTTCAACATCCTGTCGAATTCGAGCCCCCCGACCCCCGCGACTTCCAATTCTTTACGAAATCTCACTATCTCCTGCTCATCTGCCGCTTTTAGTTCTAAGGCAAGTTCTCTTTGTTCTCCCCAGAGTTCTTCCGCCTGACATAGCCAACCCACTGCTTTCTGAAGCGGACTGTAATACCTTCTTCCATCCACGAAACCAGGGCTGGATTTTTTTTCTTGGGCGCTCGAACGGGCAAAAATAGAGTCCTCCCCCACATAAGGGGCCGTTTCGTCAAAACTATAAATATAGTCTCTCCTCAATTCACTTTCTTGCCACAGCTGTTTTGTCACAAAATCGTTAGAGATTCGCTTTGTCAAAGCCGCAAATAACATCGTCGGATAGATAACTTTTTTTTCCTGTTCACTCAGCACATTTTGACCAAAACTGCCTGAAGTTTTTAGGTTATCCGCAAAGGAAGACAGGAGATCCTTCTCAATAAAGTCCTTCCAGCTAACACTTTTCCCAAAAATCTCCAAAGGCGGATACTGGAGAAAATATTTCATCTGGGCATATGCGCTGCAACCGTCTTTTCTATCTTCATCTCTTACTCCAGCCATAAATCTTTCTGCCTTACGGAACTTTTCAGGATCGGCACGAATTCCTGCGGGGATTTCGTTCAGCAAAGCTTCCCGATCCGGAGGCTCAATGAAAAAGTTAG
>CAYQLI010000025.1:7640-11599 GCA_964418355.1 uncultured Pseudomonadales bacterium
CTTGGCAATTCGAATCCCCTGATGTTCAACCATCTCAACCCCATCACCCCCTTTCAGCACTTGGTTGTGGGGATACTCTTGGTCACCATGACCCATGACCGCCTTTGCCATTAGCATGGCCACCTTTTTTCTTTTTGTCTCATCAGAAAACCAGACAAGATTCAATTTTGGCTGCAGGGCGATCAGCATCTCATCCGCCAATCGCACTGTCGCAATTGTGGATAGCGCTTCATGTTCCCAGACAAAAGTACTTTTACCTGCGAGTTTCACAAAATCATGGAGCTGTGCGATTAACCCAACCAAAGGCGACTCTCCCGCATCCACACATTTACTGTACGATCCTTCGCCCGCAGTCGGAACCGACTCAAATCGAAGTTCGGTGCAAAGATCGGTGACCCCCTCAACGTGGACCGATTGCAAAACATTTTTTTCAAGAGGCACCCGCAGCTCATTATTGAGATCTTTCTGACACTCACGCAAGCCCAGCCTCGTTTCATAGAATACTTCCGGCTGTTCTCTAAGAGCTTCATTTAGTTCTATCGCCAGATCAAAGTCCTCTACGTCGAGTTTATAATCATAGATTTCTTTCCACCGAGAAAATATTTTCGAAGCCGCGACTATCTCCGGACCAAAACCCTCCGCCAGTTTTCGTCTTAGGTCTTGCGTAGTCGTCAATAGCAGGTTATCGAGAAGCGCGACATCTTCATTACCAAGCTCTAACACTTTCCCCCTGACCCGGCACAACTTGTCCCACAAAGTTCGCCTCATCTCCTCTGCGAAGGGGTAATTCAGAGTCAGATCGGCCCTCGTTGTATAGTCCGGACCGAAAGCGGCGGTCAAATCATTCACTCTGGCCTCGTCAGCTGTAGTTCCCGGGAATCTTCTCCTTTCAGCATGAACGACTTCCGATCCACCAACTTCACTTGGACGACCACGCTTCTCACTTTCAGACCGATCAAAATCTCCTGCCATATCTTTACTATAGCCAAAAGTGAGATAATACGCCTTATGAAAATCGCTCTTCTGTCAACCATTGGCCCAAACTTCAAGATCGAAAGAGTTGTCCGGGAAGCCGAGGCTCTGGGGCACGAATGTGTCCCGGTCTCCATCGGCGAGATTGACCTTCAGATCAAGGACAACCAGCTGATCCTCCCTGGCGTCACCGATCTTTCTGCTGACGTGGTTATTCTCCACAGTGTTTTCAGCTCCGTCAAAAACGTCATTTCCCTAGTGAAGCACTTTCGTAAAAACGGCATCAAAGTTTTTGATAATAATTACTCGGAGATCTATTACTCGATCAACAAGGTCGCTGACCTGACAAAACTTTCCCTGGAGAACTTCCCTCTGCCTGACAGCTTTCACACCAGGTCATATGAGGAATACCCCTCCCTCTGCGCCGAGATCGGCTACCCGGTCATTATTAAACCGATCAAGACCGGCAAGGGAAAGGGTATCGAAAAACTCGAAGACCCCGCGGAGCTTTCTGAATTTATCAAAAAAGCCCAGGCCGAGGGACGACCCGCCGCTTATTACCTCATTCAGGAGTTCATTCCCTATGAACAAGATCTTCGGATCCTCATCATCGGCGAACACGTTTATGCTATGAGGCGCTTCCCGAGAGAAGGCGACTTCCGGGCGAATTTCTCCCTCGGCGGCACTGTTGAGATCATCACCCCGGATGAAGAAACCAAGGTTCTGGCAAAGAAAGCCCTTCATTGCATCGGCCTTTCCATCGGCGGCGTGGACGTCCTGATTACCCCGGAAGGCAAACACTACGTTCTGGAAGTTAATCACAATCCCGGCATCGAAGGCATCGAATCAGCTACCGGCGAAAACATCGCCAAAACTTATCTCGAACACGCGATCAAAGAAGCTAAATAGTCCCCGTTTCTTGAACAGACATTTCCCCGGTCAGCATCCAGTCAATCACTCTGGCCATGATTTCCCCTGAGCACCCGCTTGGGTTTTTCGTCCCGCCCTCGGTAGAATGCCAATTCGCGATCCGCTGATTCAATTTGACTACCGTTTCCAATGCTTTTGAGATTTCAGGCTTTTGGGGGCGTAATTTTGCCGCAAACCGATATAGGTCCAGGACCACTTGTGCAACAACGATCCCTGTCCTACCGGTACTGGCGTCATGGGTTTTTCTTCCCGCCGCCTCGAATAGTTGTTCGCCCCAATCTTCCAATGCCGCCACGGTCGGTTCGCCAACTGCCTTGACCAAATTTCCGCGTTGGACTTCATAGTTTTTTCCTCCACCGGATTGCTCCGGAGTAAATACTTCAAACGAGAAACCTCTTGCCAGCAATACCTCAGTAAAGGCATCTTCCATTCCCGCGATATCAGACGAAACCAATGGCCTTTCTCCTTCGGTCAGAAGTAGTCTTTTCAATTCACCAAAATAATCAACTGGTTGACGTTCCACCCCTTTAGGTCCCAACTCTGGGCGATACTCAAATTCCGGTACTGATGGTCTATATGCTTCTCCCATACTTATATTTTAACCTGACTCATCAAATAAAGCACATTTCTGTGTTCCGCCCGGGAGAATTTATTGCCAAATCCATGGACCCAGGTATTGTGGGTATCCACCAGGAAGTTGCCGGAGACGGATAAAGAACGCTCCGCTTCGCCGTTGATCACCAAAGCCAGGTCGGACTGATATCCCAGTATCTGGCAGCAGATCAGGAATTCGAACTTCATATCCAGCGAGATCTTAAAGTAATGGTCGCGGATCATCTTCTCCAGTCTCGTCACAATCTCCCGGCACAACGATCTGTTATCAACCCCTTTCCTGGTATAAAAATAAGTCTCTCCGATAAGCAGATGGCTTAGGAAATAAAATAATCGCTTGATATTGTCGCGGTCAGCTGACACTTTTTCATTTTTAACTAATGAGAAAAGATTTTCCGTGTCAATCTTTTTTCCTGAATACGCTTCGAGAAGATACAAGAAATTAGTTGCTCCACTACTTACTATTTTCACCGCCTCGCGATCGGCCAAAATCGCCTCGGCCAGCTTGATCATGTCCTCCTTTGGAGCCGCCCTCTCGATTTCCTCCGAAACGTCAGTAGCATAAATTTCCTTGGCCATCAGCCACCAGAAGAGCAGACTGCCGTATTTCAATAGTTTGGGATATTTTTGGTAATAACTTTTTCTTTCGGTCACCGGATCATCTTTTTGCGCCGTAGTTGTGGTCAGATCTTTGATCCGCTTCTCGATGCCACCTTCCCCCTTTCCCAAATACCAATCCGCCAACTGATCCAGTTTTTTTCTCGCTTTCTCGTCTTTTTGATATAGCCATAGCCGGGACCAAAGATGAAATGCGATCGGGCCTGGCAAAAACTCGGCAAATTTATCGTAATAATCACGAACCAGCTCTGGGTGTTTTTTGGTGGCACGCTCCGAAAGGCTAATGACATAATCAATTACCTTCTCCGCCACGTTGACGCCGGTCGCTGCCGAAAAACCCTGCCATTGGGGCACGGTATTGATTTCCATGAACCGATAAATTCCCTCTTCTTGATCGAAAATAAAATCCACGCCGCAAAAATGCAAACCGAATTTTGAAGCCAACGAGACGGCTTTGTTTTTCAAATCCTCCGCTTCGGGGAGATCTTTCATATCCAGAGCGGTTCCGCCCAGGGAAATATTATTTCGGAATTCATCTGTTCCCTTGACCCGTTTGATGATACCCAGGGCCACTCCACCCAAGACAAGGATTCGGAAGTCGCCGTCGTTTTTAACAAAGTTTTGGAAAATATAGTCTTTAAAGTCCAATTTCAGTTCGCCAATCTGTTCAATTGAAGTGATCTTATATACCCCTGTCCCACGGGCAGACAGATTTTTCTTGGCGACAAAAGGATATTTGAGAAACCCTTTCTTGATCGCCTCGACCAGACTCTTACTGCTTCTGAATTGATAGGTCGGTATCCCGGTGATCGTCCGCAGTGGATTCA